>CADCPL010000122.1 GCA_902803305.1 uncultured Lachnospiraceae bacterium | reverse complement strand
GCTTCTTCTTGGTCTTGCTTCGGATGGGGTTTACACTGCCCCGCGTGTTACCACCCGGGCGGTAGTCTCTTACACTGCCATTTCACCCTTACCACAAGGACGCTCGACAACTGAATTCTGCTGCGCAGAATAGAGTCTCGCGGTGAAGACAGGTTCCTCCCACTAAAGCGGGCCCCTCCTATCTTCATGTGGCGGTATATTTTCTGTTGCACTTTCCTTAGAGTTGCCTCCACCGGACGTTATCCGGCATCCTGCCCTGCGAAGCCCGGACTTTCCTCTGTATTTCAAGCGATTGTCTGGTCTGCTCCGTGTCACGATCTCGAAGAGATCATGGCATCATACGTTAAAGATCGATCCGCCGACGAACTCACGTATGAGTGAGTTGTTCGGAAGTCCTTCACTCGTCATTCCGAGGAAGTAATCAAGGAACTTGAGAAGGCGCTTTGCCTCGTAGTACTGCGGATCTTCCTTGCTGATCCCGAACAGCAGCGGCTCTGCGTATAGCTTAAGCACCGACAGTTCGTAAATGAGGGCCGAATTGAATACCGCATCCGCGCTCTCCTGGAATGGGAAAATATACTTTTCCTCGCCACGTCTTACGCTATGCCACATGTTAAGCGTTCCCGAAGCGCTTGTTCCGCGTGTCCTGTTATCCCTGACCATCCTTCTAAGGAGTCTGACGTCGGTAGTCGCGATCCTGTTATGCTCATCAACATTGAGCGCCGTGAGTGCAGAAATGTAGACCTTATATTTACTGTCCGCGGGAAGGGCATATGACATCTTTTCATTCAGCCCGTGTATACCCTCGATGACAAGAATATCATTCTCTGCCAGTCGCTTATAATCACCTTTGTATTCGCGCTGTCCGGTCTTGAAGTTGAACGAAGGAAGTTCTACCGTTTCTCCCGACAGGAGCCGGAGCATATCCTTATTGAACTGCTCAACATCGATAGCCTCCAGGCATTCAAAATCATAATCGCCGTTCTCATCCTTCGGCGTATCTTCCCTGTTCTTGAAATAATTGTCAAGCGCTATCGGATGCGGCCGCAGTCCGAGCGCACGCAGCTGTATCGACAGTCTGTATGAGAAAGAAGTCTTTCCCGAAGACGACGGACCGGCTATCATGATGAACTTTCTGCCGCCCTTTGAGACTATATCCTTGGCGATCTCCGCTATCTTGCTCTCCATATATGCTTCCTGCAGGAGAACGACATCCTGAACGCCTTCATTACATATCATCTCGTTCAGATCTCCGACATCCTCGATACCGATGCTCTCACCCCAGTTGCTCGTATCCTGAAGTGTCTTCTGAAGCTTCGGTGACTCTGTCTTATCCGGAACAACGTTCGGCGAATGCCTTGAAGGAAGCTGAAGTATTATCCCTTCATCGTATGAATACAGTTCATAGTGTGTGATGTATCCCGTTGAAGGAACCATATATCCGTAGTAGTAATCCTTGTAATCACCGATCGAATAAACATTGACCTTGGATGCACGTCTGAACTTGAACAGTTTTACCTTGTCTTCCATTCCGGCTTCGGCAAAGATCTTACGTGCTTCATCCACGGAATACGAGGTCTTCCATATCGGAATGTTCTGTGAGATGAGTTCATCCATTCTGGCATGCACGCTCCTCATGAACTGCTCCGTAATGTCAACATCTATGAGTTTGCACAGCAGGCCGCGTCCCACCGTGTACTGTGCGACTATATGATTTTTACTGTCGGATCCGATCACATCATGAACGGCCTTTACAAGAAGAAAAGTTGCACTTCTCCTGTATGTCTCCATTCCGATCTTCTCGGCCAGTGTTATGAATTCGATCGTGCAGTCGTTCGACAATATCTTGTGAAGCTCACGAAGCCTGCCGTCTACCGACACAAGCACTATCTTTGCATCGTAATCTTTTTGAAAATCCTTTACGATCTGCTCATAGGTAGTACCTGCCTCGTACTCGTATTCATTGTTGTGGATCGTAACCGTAACAGTTCTCATAGCATAACCCGCCTTTCATAAGAATTATTTGTATCCCCATCAGTTTATCTCTCTTTGTGTCTCAAACAGACCCGGTTCTGACACAAGCGTGAGCGCATCCGTATTCAGCGACAGATCCGTCTTGACCTCTTCCATCCTGACAAAAACATGAGCTATCTCCTCATTTTCCGACAGTTCGATCAGAAGATCGCCAAGGTACTGTTTTTCCCGCAGCAGGAATTCATGAAGCACGGGATTTTCTTCCCGCAAAAGGATCTTGCCGTATCTGAAATATATCTCCCTGTCCCAGTCCATCTGACCGGGAATCGCTTTGATGACAGGATAGTACTTGTCATCCTCGCTGACCATGTTTTCGCTTATTATCCTGTAGCCTTCATCCTGAAGAAAATGGCGAAGTGCGCCGACCTCGGATTGCGGTTCCAGGATGATCTCACGGACCTGCCGGAGTACTTCTCTTCCTTCGGTCAGTATCTTCATCATGAGTCTTCCGCCCATTCCTGCTATAACAACGGACGCCACCTCTCCGGGCTCTATCACCGACAGACCGTCTCCCTGCCTGACCTCTATGCGGTCGCCCATATCGACATCATCGATGTTTTCGCTGGCACGCAGTATCGGTCCCGCATTTATATCGCATGCGATGATACGCGGACTGATATCCTCTTTGGCCAGATGTATCGGAAGATACGCATGATCACATCCTATATCGGCAACCGGAAGTCCCGGCGTTATCATCCCGGCAACGGCTTTTAATCTGTCTGATAATATCGCCATATATTAATCCAGGTAATCCCTGAGCTTCTTGGAGCGCGACGGATGACGGAGCTTTCTGAGTGCCTTTGCTTCGATCTGTCTGATACGCTCACGGGTTACGTTAAATTCCTTTCCGACTTCCTCAAGCGTACGTGCTCTTCCGTCATCGAGGCCGAACCTCAGGCGCAGGACCTTCTGCTCCCTGTCGGTAAGCGTCTCAAGAACCTCAACGAGCTGCTCTTTAAGAAGCGTAAACGCAGCCGCTTCAGCAGGTACGGGCACGTTATCATCCTGTATAAAATCACCCAGATGACTGTCTTCTTCCTCACCTATCGGCGTCTCCAGAGATACGGGCTCCTGTGATATCTTCAGTATCTCGCGTACACGCTCAACGGGAAGGTTCATCTCCGCAGCTATCTCCTCGGGGGTTGGTTCTCGCCCGAGTTCCTGGAGCAGCTGACGGCTGACTCTTATGAGCTTGTTAATCGTCTCAACCATATGCACGGGTATCCTGATCGTCCTTGCCTGATCGGCGATGGCTCTTGTAATAGCCTGACGTATCCACCATGTTGCATATGTACTGAATTTGTATCCCTTTGTATAATCGAACTTCTCAACGGCTTTGATAAGTCCGAGATTGCCCTCCTGGATCAGATCAAGGAACAGCATTCCGCGTCCGACATAACGCTTTGCGATCGACACGACAAGACGAAGGTTTGCCTCCGCAAGACGCTTCTTGGCAACCTCATCACCCTTTTCCATCCTCTTGGCCAGATCGATCTCTTCCTCGGCAGTAAGGAGCGGAACCTTACCGATCTCCTTAAGATACATACGGACGGGATCCTCGATCGATACACCGTCGGGAACGGACAGATCGATGTTTTCGACATCAACCTCTTCTTCCTCGGACAGGTCGATCTCATCATCGGGAACATCTTCTTCCTCTTCTTCAACTATACGGAGAAGATCTATCCCGTTCTGTTCGAGGAACTCATAGATCCTGTCAAAATTATCCTCGGTGAGCTCATACTCACTGAAGAAATCAGCGATCTCCGAAGGTTCGAGAACGTTCTTCTTTTTCTTCGCAAATCCTTTGAGCTGCGCAAGGCGCTCCTCAAACTTCTTCTGCATTTCTTCTTCTGTTGGCTTTTCTGCTTGCTTTTTCATTAACTCCTCTTTCTGTGAATGCCCCGGATCAATCGATGTTCTGAAGATCGATCTTAACTCTTTTGAGTTCCTCGAGCTCACCGCGTATTTTTATGATATATCCGAAATCACTGTCGCTTCGGTCATTTCTTGTAAGTGACAACTGTTTGATGTTGATCATCAGATCCCGCAGTGCCATCTCTTTCATGGCAAGAGATTCAAGATCTCCGATGCTCTGATGAAAAGCCTCTGCTATCCTCCGCTGCTGCTCCTCTTCCGGAAACCTGCTTATGATATCGGCCGGATCGCACTTTCCGCTGCCCAGCTGATCGAACAGTATCGCCGCCACATCCCGGTACAGCGGATCCGAAAAATCATCCGCCGATATATACTTCTGCACCGCTTTGTATATCGCAGGCTCTTCGCACAGCCATGACAACAGCCTTGTCTGCGGCAGCTTTGTGGCATCGTCGAGATCGCTGCTGCCATTTCTTGTGGATATGGGCTTGGGTCTTATTGTTACCCCGGTCCCCGCAAGTGCCCGTTTTTTAATGATCTCATTTACGGCCGCGGCCGCAACATCATACTTGTATGATATCAGCCCCACGTAATTGTCTCGCTCGACCTGATCCTCGAACCGAAGAAGCCTTGTTGCCACATCGGTTATGAACGAGCTCTTTCCGGACGGGTCGCTCATGTCATACTCTTCTTCGAGCATCCTGATCTCATACATGAAGCCGTTTTCGGCATTGTCTATGCGCTCCTGAAACTTCTCGGCACCGAGCGCTTTTATGAACTCATCGGGATCCTTGTGCGGTCTCATATCGATGACCTTGGCCCGAAGTCCCGCCTCCGAAAGTATCGAAAGTGCCCTCTTTGCCGCATCAACACCTGCGCCGTCCGAATCGTAGCAAAGCAGTATATCCTTGTACCTTGCTATCTCTCCCTGTCTTACATTAACCTTCGCATATCTGGCGATCAGATTGGCATGTCCCGAAGTAAATGCCGTCCCTAGCGACGCGACTGCCTGATCGAATCCCGCCTGATGAAGCGAGATCACATCCATGTATCCTTCACAGATGATGATGTTCTTTGCCTTCGAACTCTTGGCTATATTTAGTCCGTACAGATTACGGCTCTTATCAAATATCGGCGTTTCCGGCGAATTCAGATACTTGGGCTCACCATCACCCATTACTCTTCCGCCGAACCCTATCACACGTTGTCCGACATCCATGATCGGAAAGATCACGCGGTTCCAAAATTTATCCGTCATACCGCGGTCTTCACGAAAGCTGAACAATCCGCTGTCTCTTAGTATATCATCCGCATATCCCTTGCTCTTCAGATATCTGTAGGTCTCATCTCTTGTGGATCTTGCAAATCCGAGACCGAATCTCTGCATCGTCTCATCGGAAAGTCCCCTCCCCCGCAGATACTCCATACCGCGTGTTCCCGCCTCGCTCCGAAGCTGAGCGTAATAATACTTGGCCGCTTCCTTGTTCACCGCAAGGAGCTGCGCCCTGCGATTTTCGCGCTCGCGCGCTCCGGCATCCGTCGATTCGGGAAGTACCATCCCGGCGCGGTCTGCAAGCATCTTTACAGCCTCGGGAAATGTGGCGTTCTCATATTTCTGTATAAAGCTTATGACATTTCCGCCCTCGTGACAGCCAAAGCAGTAAAACATCTGCTTGGATGGTGTGACCGAGAAGGATCCCGTCTTTTCGTTGTGGAACGGACATAATCCGAAATAGTTACTCCCTCTCCTGGTCAGGCGGACGTATGAGGATATCACGTCGACAAT
>CADCPL010000121.1 GCA_902803305.1 uncultured Lachnospiraceae bacterium | reverse complement strand
TTTTTCGGCCGAAGCAGAAGGCTCATATAGAGGTTGCCGCCTTCCGGCGAAAAAAAAGTCCTGCCGCTCCTTCCCTGTCCCTTAGTCTGGCAGAAGCTTATCACGCATGTCCCTTCTGGGGCACCCTTTTCGGCAAGCGACTCAAGAACCGTGTTGGTGCTGTCGACGACATCGATTATCCTTATATCTGTTTCCATACGACCTCGTATTCATTTCCGAATCTGTAATAGGGACACTTGTAGTTCGAATCAAAAGCTATCCTTCCGTACTCGTCCTCATCAAGATCCATCTGACAGTAGTACTCGTCATATTCTTCATCATATATGTAATTGCCGCATGTTTCGCAGTTTATGTCAGACATCACCGCACCCCGCCATAAAAAGCTGTCTGTAGAATCCGTTTTGTGCCATCAGTGTTTCGTGGTTCCCCTGCTCGATCACCTTTCCTCCGCGCATTACAAGTATCACATCCGCATTCACTATCGTAGTCAGTCTGTGGGCCACGATAAAACTGGTCTTGTCCTTCATCAGTTTTTCGAAAGCACTTTGTATGAGCATTTCCGTACGCACGTCTATCGAGCTTGTCGCCTCATCAAGTATGAGCATGGACGGATGGCTTAGCATCGCTCTTGTGATGCAGAGGAGCTGCTTCTGTCCCTGTGACAGATCTCCGCCGTCTTCACCGAGATCGGTCTGATAGCCTTTTTCGAGTCTCCTGATAAAACCGTGTGCATGGCATGCCTTCGCCGCATTTATTATCTCTTCATCGCTTGCCCCCGGATTGCCGAGGCGGAGGTTATCCATAACGGTTCCGTGCCTTAGCCATGTATCCTGGAGCACCATGCCGTATGAACTTCGAAGGCTGTTACGCGTATACTGCCTTATATCTTTTCCGTCAACTCTGATACAACCGCTGTCCACATCATAAAATCTCATGAGCAGATTGATGATCGTCGTCTTACCGCAGCCCGTCGGACCCACGATCGCGATCCTCTGTCCCTTTTTCACGCTAATGTTAAGATCCTTGATCAGATCCTGTTCGGGTGTATAGGAAAATCCGACTCCCTCCGCTTCCAGATCACCTCTGCAATCCGAAAGTGTGGCGGCCAATTCCGTATCGGTTTCGATCACCTCATCCATGACTTCAAATACTCTGGCCGCGCATGCAAGCGCACTCTGAAGTTCGGATATGACGGACGATATCTCATTGAACGGTTTTGTATATTGGTTGGCATAAGCAAGAAATACGGTAAGAGTTCCAACCGTGATACTGCCCGATATACTGCCCATCTTACCTATGCAAAACAGTGCTCCCGTAAGTGCTACGGCAGCATAACATACCGCATTCACAAATCTGGTGCACGGATTCGTAAGCGATGAAAAGAAGATGGCCTTTACGGACGAGGCCGTAAGCCTCTCATTTATCTCATCAAATCTCTCAAGTGACTGCTGTTCCTTTGAGAAAGCTTTAACCGTTTTTTCGTTTCCGATGAGTTCATCGATCAGGCCCGTCAGCTGTCCTCTCTCAAGGCTCTGCTTAGAAAACATCTTGTATGTATGTCCCGATATGAACCTGGCAATAAAGATCGACAGCGGCGTGATAAGTACAACTGCAAGAGTTATCACGACATTCATTGACAACATGAAGAAAAGAGTACCTATGATCGTCATGATACCGGTGAAAGCCTGAGTAAATCCGAGAAGCAGTCCGTCCGCAAACTGATCTGCATCCGCAACAACCCGGCTCACTATATCCCCCTGTGAATGGCTGTCGATATATCGAAGCGGAAGACGTACCATCTTAACGATCAACTCGTTTCTTATATCGCGGACTGTGTTGTACGTTATTGAATTGTTGATCAGATTCATGACATACTGCGAAATGCCTACGATGACCGCAAACAATGCGGCAAGCAGCAGGTTATGCGATACAATGCCATGATCCTTCCCCAGTCCGTCGATCGCACGGCCTATCATTATGGGCACAAGCAGCGTAAACAAAACCGAAACAAATGCAAGTATAAGTGAAATCACTATCATGATCCGGTATTTTGAAAGGAAGGACAGCACACGTTTAACTGTCGCCCTCCTGCCGCTGTTTTTAAGTGCGCCCGAATCGGTATTAAGATTACCTTTGGGAACAAATCCCGACGTATCCATCGCCATTATGCTCCCTCCTTTTGATACCTGGATGAGTTGATCTCACGGTAAACCGGACATGAATCCAGCAACTGTTCATGCGTTCCGAGACCTATCTGATCTCCGTCATCAAGCACAAGTATGCTGTCGCATCCCTGTACCGATATAGTCCTCTGCGCGATGATTATGACGGTGGGTTTATACGAAAGTGATGTTATATTTTGTCTGAGCTTCTGATCGGTCACATAGTCAAGCGCCGAAGAAGAATCGTCAAGGATCAGTATCTCGGGCTTTGCCGCAAGCACTCTTGCGATCGAAAGTCTTTGCTTCTGTCCACCCGAAAAATTCTTTCCGCCGGCTTCAACAACCGCGTCGAGTCCGCCTTTTTCATTTATGACTTCGGAACATACGGCAAGCCTTGCCGCCTCCATCAGCTCCTCATCCGATGCATTCTCATTTCCCCACTTGAGATTATCTCTTATTGTTCCTTTAAACAGAACAGCTTTCTGCATTACTATCCCGACATGTTTTCTAAGCATGTCGTCGGCAATACTCTTTACATCCTGTCCGCCGACATATACAGATCCCGATGTGGCATCATAAAATCCCGGTATAAGATTCGCCACGGTTGATTTTCCTGCTCCCGTTCCGCCTACGATACCAAATGTCGTACCGCGGCCTATCTCAAATGAAATATCGGATATCGCTTCATCCGCATCCGGATGATATCTCATGGATACATGATCAAATCTTACCGCAGGAGCATCGGATCCTATCAAAGCATCTTCCGAATGTCCTTTACAGTTCTTGTGTATATCAAAAACCTCATTGACTCTTATCGATGAAGCAAAAGACCTGTTAAGTGTAACGATCAGATTGGCAAACTTGATGAGTTCCAAAAGTATCTGTGACATGTAGTTATAAAGTGCGACAACCTCACCGACGGTAAGCGCGCCCGCATCTATCCTTATGCCTCCGACTATAACAAGCGCTGCGATACCGACATTGACTATCACATAAGTGAGCGGATTGAGCAGTCCCGATATCCTTCCGGCTTTAAGCGACAGACCGGTCAGATCGCTGTTTGCGTTCGAGAACTCCTTTACCTGATCTTCTTCAAGAGTAAATGCTCTTATTACCCTCGCACCCGAAAGATTCTCACGCACAAGCATCAGGACCTCATCAAGCTTGTTCTGCGCCTTCTTCAGGATCGGGATATTTGTCTTCATGACAAGAAAAACAACGACAGACAGTACCGCGATCACCAGAACGAAGATAAGGGCAGCTTTTGCGTCGATGGCAAATGCCATTATCATCGCTCCGAGCACGATAAAAGGAGAACGCAGGAACAGCCTCAGGAACATGTTGACACCGTTCTGAAGTATGTTAACATCTGAGGTTATACGTGTTATGAGCGTTGACGTTCCGACACCGTCTATTTCCGAAAAACCAAGAGAAAGAATGTGTCCGAACAGATCGTGCCGCAGCTCCTTTGAAAAACCCGTTGCGGCCTTTGCCGCAAAAAACTGAGCCGTGCACGACACTATAAGCCCGACAAAACCAAGTAGGATCAGCACACCGAATGAGCGCACAATCTTCTCAAAAGAACCGCTTGCAATGCCACTGTCTATCATCCTGGCAACCACAAGCGGAACCGTTAGTTCAAACACGGCCTCGAGCATCTTAAAAAGCGGCGCGAGGACACATTCTTTTTTATAGTTTGACAGATACTTTATCAGTCTTCTATCCTTCATATCCCTCCGGATTGTTCTTCTGCCAGTTCCATGAATCTCTGCACATATCAACTATATCATGCTTTGCGACCCATCCGAGCTCACGCTCTGCTTTGGATGCATCGGCATAGCATGTTGCTATATCACCCGGTCTGCGATCTTTTATCACATACGGGATGTTAATATCGTTTGCTTTTTCGAAGCTCTTTACGAGTTCGAGTACGGATACACCGTTTCCGGTACCGAGATTGTAAATGCACAGACCGGCCTTTTCGGTGATCTTGGAAAGAGCCTTGATGTGACCGTCGGCAAGATCCGAAACGTGAATATAATCTCTTACTCCGGTTCCGTCCGGAGTATCATAATCGTTTCCGAAGACACCCAGCTTTTCGAGTTTGCCGACAGCAACCTGCGTGACATACGGCATGAGATTGTTCGGGATGCCCTTCGGATTCTCTCCTATCCTTCCCGACGGATCGGCACCTATCGGATTGAAGTAGCGAAGGATCACGATGTTCCACTGCTTATCCGCATGAGCCATATCCATAAGTATCTGTTCGATCATGGATTTGGTCCATCCGTACGGATTGGTGCATACGCCTTTCGGACACTCTTCGGTTATCGGAACAACTTCCGGATCTCCGTATACCGTTGCCGAAGATGAAAAGATAAAGTTCTTCATGTTATGGCCGCGAAGTACATCAAGCAGATTAAGAGTGCCGGTGATATTATTGTTATAATATTCCCACGGCTTTGCTACCGATTCTCCCACTGCCTTGAGTCCTGCAAAATGGATACAGCAGTCAAATACATGTTCAGAGCATATGCGCTCGAGGATATCACGGTCAAGTATGTCTCCGACATACAAAACCGCTTCTCTGCCGCAAAGCTCTTTTACGCGGTCAAGAGACTCGCGTGAAGAATTTGACAGATTATCAAGTACTACAACATCATGTCCTTCCCGCAGAAGCTGAAGAACAGTATGTGATCCGATATAACCGGCTCCGCCCGTAACCAAAATCTTCATAAGTATACATCCTCTTTTTGATCTTTGATATTCTTAAGAGCCATGACTGCTGTCATGGCCCTTAGGTTACAAAATAAATTATGCCTTCTTTTGTGCGATCGCTGCCTGTGCGGCTGCAAGTCTTGCGATAGGAACCCTGAACGGTGAGCAAGATACGTAATCAAGTCCGAGACTGTTACAGAACTCAACCGATGAAGGATCTCCACCGTGCTCTCCGCATATGCCGACATGAAGCTTGGGATTGACAGGCTTGCCGAGATCGATCGACATCTTCATGAGTTTGCCGACGCCGTCACGGTCAAGCTTTGCAAACGGATCGTTCTCGAATATCTTGGTATCATAGTAAGCATTCAGGAACTTACCTGCATCATCTCTCGAGAATCCGTATGTCATCTGCGTAAGGTCGTTCGTACCGAAGCAGAAGAAATCAGCATTTGCTGCGATCTCGTCAGCCGTAAGAGCAGCTCTTGGTATCTCGATCATCGTACCCACTTCATACTCAAGCCTGAATCCTGCTGCCTTTATCTCTTCATCGGCAGTCTCAACGACTATCTTCTTTACAAAATTGAACTCCTTCACATCGCCTATGAGAGGGATCATGATCTCAGGCTTAACGCTCCAGTTGCTGTGCTTCTTGGACACATTGATCGCAGCCCTTATCACTGCCCTTGTCTGCATCTTCGCGATCTCGGGATATGTAACAGCAAGACGACAGCCTCTGTGACCCATCATGGGATTGAATTCATGGAGCGAATCTATGATCGCCTTGATATCTTCAACACTCTTGTTCTGAGTCTTGGCAAGTTTTTCTATATCGGCCTTCTCGGTCGGTACGAACTCATGAAGAGGCGGATCGAGGAATCGGATAGTTACCGGATATCCCTCAAGAGCCTCGTAAAGTTTTTCGAAATCTCCCTGCTGATAAGGAAGGATCTTATCAAGTGCCTTTTCTCTCTCTTCAACGGTATCGGAACAGATCATCTCTCTGAACGCATCTATCCTGTCGCCTTCGAAGAACATATGCTCGGTACGGCACAGACCGATCCCTTCTGCTCCGAGCTCTCTTGCTTTTCTTGCATCGTGAGGAGTATCGGCATTTGTACGAACCTTCATTGTACGGTACTTGTCTGCCCATGCCATGATACGTCCGAACTCGCCTGCGATCGTGGCATCAACAGTTGCGATCTTTCCGTCATATATATTACCTGTGGTTCCGTCGATGGAGATAAAATCACCCTCTTTGAACTCTTTACCGCCAAGAGTGAATTTCTTGTTGGCCTCATCCATCGTGATGTCACCGCAGCCCGAAACACAGCACTTACCCATGCCTCTTGCAACAACGGCAGCGTGGCTTGTCATTCCGCCTCTGACTGTCAGGATACCCTGAGCAGCTTTCATTCCGGTGATATCTTCGGGAGATGTCTCAAGTCTTACGAGAACAACCTTCTCGCCCTTGTTGTTCCATGCTTCCGCATCCTCTGCGGTAAATACGATCTTTCCGCATGCTGCACCGGGTGATGCTCCAAGTCCCTTTCCGAGAGGTTTTGAATTTTTGAGTACATTTACATCGAACTGAGGATGAAGCAGGGTATCAAGGTTTCTCGGATCGATCATTGCTACTGCTTCTTCTTCCGTCTTCATGCCTTCGTCAACAAGATCACATGCGATCTTAAGAGCAGCCTGTGCTGTTCTCTTTCCGTTACGGCACTGAAGCATGTAGAGCTTTCCGTTCTCAACGGTGAACTCCATATCCTGCATATCATGGTAATGCTTCTCCAGTATCTTGCACACTTTGATGAACTGCTTGTATGCATCCGGGAACTGCTTCTCCATCTCGTCTATCTTCATCGGAGTACGGATACCCGCAACAACGTCTTCACCCTGAGCATTTACAAGGAACTCACCCATGAGCTTCTTCTCACCGGTTGCGGGATCACGTGTGAATGCAACACCTGTTCCGGAATCATTGTTAAGGTTACCGAATACCATGGGCATAACCGAAACTGCCGTTCCCCAGCTGTAAGGGATATCATTATCACGGCGGTATACATTTGCTCTCGGATTATCCCAGCTTCTGAACACGGCCTTTATCGCTTCTTTTAACTGGATTATGGGATCTGTGGGGAAATCTTCGTCAAGTTCTTTCTTGTACTCGGCCTTGAACTGCTCTGCGAGTTCCTTAAGGTCCGAAGCGGTAAGATCAACGTCGAACTCAACACCCTTTTTCTTCTTCATTTCATCGATGAGTTCTTCGAAATGCTTCTTACCCACACCCATGACAACATCCGAGAACATCTGAATGAAACGTCTGTATGAATCGTATACGAATCTTTCGAATTTAGGATCCGGATTTGCTTTGATCATGGCATCAACGACTTCCTCATTCATTCCGAGATTGAGGATCGTATCCATCATACCCGGCATTGAAGCACGCGCACCGGAACGAACCGAAACAAGAAGCGGTTTTTCGGGATCTCCGAAATATTTATCATTGATCATCTCTATACGGCCGACAAATTCCATGATCTGACCCATGATCTCGTCATTGATCTGCCTTCCGTCTTCATAGTACTGCGTACACGCATCGGTGGTTACCGTGAAGCCCTGAGGTACCGGAAGACCGATGTTGGTCATTTCGGCAAGGTTGGCTCCCTTTCCTCCGAGAAGGTTGCGCATCTCCGCATTACCTTCAGTAAACAGATAAACCCACTTTCTCTTACGTAAATTCATTTTCTTTCCTCCTACAAAAGAATTCTATTCCCAATGGAAAAATCATATCATACACGTTCTGTGATTGTCTATACAGAGAACCGGATCAGAAATCAAACTTCTCGGCGAAATAAGCATCAAGCTCCTCGATCTTGATCCTCTCCTGCTGCATGCTGTCGCGATCTCTCACGGTAACGGCTCCGTCGGTCTCAGAATCAAAATCATATGTGACGCAGAACGGAGTTCCGATCTCATCCTGTCTTCTGTAACGCTTTCCTATATTTCCTCTGTCATCGTATTCACAGTAATACTTTTTGGAAAGCTTCGTATATATCTTTTCGGCACCTTCCGCAAGCTTCTTGGACAGAGGGAGTACACCGATCTTAACGGGTGCGATCGCAGGATGGAAATGAAGCACTGTTCTGATATCGGGATTCTCATCAGTTCCGATATTCTCCTCATCATATGCTTCGCATAAAAATGCAAGCGTCACACGATCGGCCCCGAGCGAAGGCTCCACAACATACGGGATGTATTTCTCATTTGTCTCATCATCAAAATAATCCATCGACTGGCCTGATGTGTTCTGATGCTGGGTAAGATCATAATCGGTCCTTGAAGCGATACCCCAAAGCTCTCCCCAATCGGTGAACGGGAAAGCATATTCTATATCCGTTGTATGATCGCTGTAGAATGACAGTTCTTCGGGATCATGATCACGAAGTCTTAAATGATCGGCTGCTATACCGAGTGACAGGAGCCAGTCATAGCAATACTTTCTCCAGTACTCGAACCATTCGGTCTGTGTTCCGGGCTTGCAGAAGAATTCGAGTTCCATCTGCTCAAATTCTCTTGTCCTGAACGTGAAGTTTCCGGGTGTGATCTCGTTACGAAAGCTCTTTCCGACCTGACATATACCGAAAGGAACTTTCTTTCTTGATGTACGCTGAACATTCTTAAAGTTTACGAATATACCCTGTGCTGTCTCCGGACGAAGATATACAATGTCTTTGGAATCTTCGGTAACTCCCTGGAATGTCTTGAACATCAGATTGAACTCTCTGATACTTGTAAAATCATGCTTGCCGCATGAAGGACAGGGAACGTTATTGTCATTTATGAACTTCTCCATCTGCTCGTGAGACCAACCGTCAACGGTGCTCTCCAGCTTGATGCCCTTTTCGGCCGCAAAGTTTTCGATGAGCTGATCGGCTCTGAACCTTTCATGGCACGCTTTACAGTCCATAAGAGGGTCCGAAAAGCCTCCCAGATGTCCCGAAGCGACCCATGTCTGGGGGTTCATGAGTATCGCACAGTCAACTCCGACATTGTACGGATTCTCCTGAACAAACTTCTGCCACCATGCACGCTTGACATTGTTCTTCAGCTCCACGCCGAGGTTACCGTAGTCCCATGTGTTGGCCAGTCCGCCGTATATCTCGGAACCGGGATATACAAAGCCCCTTGATTTGGCCAGTGCTACGATCTTGTCCATTGATTTTTCCATTTGCTTTCTCCTATCAGTTATATATTTATTTCAGCAGCAGATATGCAAGTCCGTCTGACTCGCTGAGTACTCTTGCTTCCTTGGGTCCTATAACATCCACATTTGCGGATACATAAGCTATGTCGCGAAAAGTCCTGACTCTCGAATGTTCGCTGAGTATGACGATATCCTTATCGATCATACCCATTATCTGGACCTTCCCGATCTTATCACCGTCTTCAACACCTTTAAGTGTCACATCCATCGTGTATCCGTTGTCGTATGCTTCGTTAACCGTGCCGACAAACAGGCTCTCTCCCACAAAATGTTCGTAATCGGAAGGACCGTTGAAATCGATATTTACAAAGACACGATCGTCCTTCAGGTCGACGCCCCGAAGCTGTATCTCTTCGCTTCCTATCGATTCGTTATACTCCGAAACGGAACGTTCAAACTCACCTCTCAGTTCGTCGATATCATAGTAGTCTTTGGAAAAGCTCTCAACTATCCGCTCGGATACATGGCCTTTCTTGCCGACTATGATGACCGTTTCCGCGTAATCATCATCGCCCCCGGAGCATCCGCACAGCACGAATGTCAGAACGAACAATATTAACAATATTAATGATCTTCTGCTTTGTTCAGTCTTCATCTTTAAAATCACAAGCCCATGTCCTGTATGAGCTGCAGGCTTTTCAGCCTCTTATCCACTATCTTGCTTCTGTAATAATCCGCAAGATCGCGAAGTTCATCAAGCACACTGTCGGATACGGCAAAGGTGTACAGTTTTTCCACCGGTGTCCTCTCTATGAACCCAACAGCATATGCTGCCGAATCACTGAGTTTCCTGTCGGAAGGTATCCCGGGGAACTCACCGTTGACGACGATCGCCTTCATTTCATATATGACTCTTACCAGCCTGTTGTCAAGCGACTGTTTGCAAAGTGCTCTTACCGACTGATATAAAAGCCCGAGCATCGCGGTCTCGTCGTTATTCTCTCTCGTATAATAATCAGCGAATTCAAGAAAATACATTCCGAGGCATGCACTCTCATAATCACCACGAAGCTCTTCAAAATATTTTGATGCAGACACTTCAATGAGATTATATGCGGTTTTTCCTTCAAACATCTTGAACTTGCCGAACACAAACTGATCGGTCCCCGCAAGGAGTCTCGAACCCGGACGCCTTGCACCCTTGGCGAATGCGGTTATCTTACCTCTTTCTTTTGTCAGGATCACGACTCTTCTGTCGTAATCACCTGCCGGAGTACTTAAGAGCACCATCCCGGTTGCAATGACCGGGCCCGAATCATAACTGGTCATTGGTCAATTCTTTCCTGTCATATCCCATGTTCTTAAGAAGAACATCACTGTCTCGCCAGTCTTTTTTTACTTTGATCCATATCTGAAGGTTAACCTGCTTCTCAAGGAGTTTTTCTATCTCATACCTTGCCGCGCTTCCGATCTTTCTCAGCATCGATCCGCCTTTTCCTATCATGATACCCTTGTGAGAGTCCTTTTCGCATATAACGGTCGCTTCGATATCCACGATGTTTTTCTTAAAGTTCATCGACTCTATCATGACCGCAACACCGTGCGGGACTTCATCACCCAGGCAGCGCAGGGCCTTTTCTCTTATAAGCTCAGCAACGATCTGCCGGATGGTCTGGTCGGTGACGGTATCCTCATCAAAAAACGCCACTCCTTCCGGAAGATATTTAAATATCTGATCGACAAGAACATCAACATTGTATCCCTTAAGAGCCGAAACCGGAACGATCTCAACCGGATCGCACAGATCCTTGTATATGTTTATGATTCCCGGAATCTCTTCTTTTTTCTTCGCATCGATCTTGTTGATCACGAGTATCACAGGTACCTTCAGAGCGCGCATCTGCTCTCCGATCGAGCGATCACCGGGGCCTACGTATTCATCGGCTTCAACAAGCCACAGTATCAGATCCGCTTCGCTTACGGTGCGCTTTGCCGCCGTCATCATATACTCACCAAGCCGGTTCTTTGCCTTGTGGATACCCGGAGTATCCACAAACACGATCTGGCCGCGTTCACAAGTATATACCGTACGGATACGGTTTCTCGTTGTCTGCGGCTTATTTGATGTTATCGCGATCTTCTGGCCGATGATCCGGTTAGTCAGGGTAGACTTACCGACATTCGGTCTTCCGATCACCGCAACAAATCCTGATCTGAAACCGCTCTCCTGCATTATTTCCTGTCCCCGGCCTCATCCTTTTGCTCTTCGGCGCTCTTCTCGGGCGGATTCGGAAGAGCCACTGCCTGTACAGGTTTATCGGCTGTTTTTACCGGTTTCTTCTTACCCGTTGCCTTGGCAATCTTGATTATCAGTTTGATGATGCCAAGTACAATGGCAAATACAACTCCAAGTATCAGGAGCATTACAACAAGCATCGGAAGGAATGATACAAATCCCACGATGAAATCCTGTATAGCGTCCCATGCATCTTCACAGCTTTCAAGGAATCCGTTCCGCAGTCTCTCTCCGAACGTCTCCTCGTAAACAGGCTCGGGAGTATAATCCCTGACCTCGGATACATTAAGGTTGACCGTTGAATACTGAACCTGGTTGTTCATCGTACGAAGCCTTGATTCGTAACTCTCGATCTCGTATCTGACTTCGGTAAGTCTGTTCTCAAGCTCAATTATGTTCTCAAGTGTATCTGCCTGCTCGAGCAGTTCATTGAGTCTTTTCTGTTCTATCTTAAGAGAATCTTTATGCGCCTCAACATCGGCATACTGGAGCGTTACGTCCTCAGCCGATTCATTCTTGCTCGTAATGTTTGACGCTTCACTGACTGACTTTACAAACTGATCGAGGTTTGATGCAGGTATCCTTGCAACAATATAAGCCGTCCTTCTTTCATTACTGCCCTCATAAGAACTTCCCTGAATGTTCATGCTCTCCGCATAACCGCCAAGGCTGTTGATACGCTCACTGACATTCGATATGAGCTTATCGAATTCTTTTGTCTCGGCAGACAGATTAACGGTCTTGATGAGTTTTCTGTTTGAGTTGCTCTGGATCTCGGAATCGCTCGGAGCGCCCGAATCGGATCCCGAACCGCCTGCGGAAGAGTCGGCGGAGTTATCATACTCATATATGTCATCGCTTACGGCTTCTTCGGCATACGTGTCATAATCGTTAGCCGCTTCGGCAGCCGCCGCGGGAGCCGCTTCACTTTTGAACATCGCGCCCGAATCGGAAGAACTCGATCCTCCGCAGGCCGCCAGTCCAACGGAAAACATACAAAGCGCCGATGTAAACAACAAAACTCTTTTCTTCATGTTAAGTACTCTCCTTTTCTATTGCATGAACAGAGGTTCCGTCATGTTAAACAGATCTTTTTCCTTATCTATCTCTTCTTCTCCTCCCACAACGCAGATCGAAGAATTCTCTTTCATTTTCCTGATATATGCCGCAAGTGCCCTGATATCCGCACTCGTACATCCGAGTATCTCATCACGTTCCTTTTGGATCTTCTCAAAACTGTCATTGCAAAGATACGCATCCTTGCTCCTTGTTCCCTTTGCACTCGGTGAAAGGGGAAAATCAAGATCCGATACGGTACCGAGTATATACTTTGTCATATCTCTGGCACTTGCATCAAATTTATCGAGATATTCGGCCGCCGCATCATAAATATCAAGTGTTCTTTTAAGATTGGGATCCCTGTACGAGCCGAACGAAACCTTTCCTGTCCGCGAAAACGTCCCGAAGCAGCCGTATGCTCCGCCTACAACCCTCACCTGGTTCCACAGATAATCATAACCCATTATTGTCTTTAAGACTTTAAGCGCACCTGTATACGGCAGTCCTTCGTCCCGGTAAGATCCAACCTTGGCAACATACTGTACCTTGGCGCTTGTCTTGTATCCTTCACTTGTACTTACGGGTTTAAAATCATATGATACGCTGTCGTAATGCCTGTCGGGCGCATCTTTTATGAATACCTTGACTTCATCGGTAAATCTGTCAAATGCATCCTTTTCGGCGATATAATCAAACAGCCTGATATTCTCCGAAGTAAAGATCATCTGCGACACGCTCGTAAGCTTATCGCAAAGGTCCTCGAATCGGCTGTCAAAATCCTTTTCCAGTGATTCGATGAGCCTGTAGAAGCTGATGCCGCCGGTCATCTCATTTATCATGTCTGCTCTTGAAACAGACGATGCCGCTCTTTTCATCGCAACGACATGACCCGAACTCATCATTGCCATCTGAAGCCGCGACTTGATCATGCAGATCAGTTCATACATACGCTTCCTGTCGGCCAGGTCCGATGTATAAATGATCTCACGTATCATATCAAAGGCAAATCCCAGCTTGTCATAAAAGATCTTCGCTCTGATCTCAAAATAATGACAATAGTTATCTATGCACTCAAGATCGGTGTATATGCCGGTATCGGTACTGATCCCGCCTGAATTAAGGAAGATCTCATTGGCAAGATCCGAATACGAATAATGCTCCGTGTTCACAAGTCCGAGTATCGCCTTGAGGATTCCGACATACGGCAGAAGTTCATCCGTTATCTTATCAAGATCGAACGATATCGTAAGATATCCTATACCGTTAGTGAAAAGATCATGCGTAAGGATCTGCTTTCCTTCGATAAGGCTTTTGCTGTTAACGAAATCTTCCGCATCTTTTTTGATATCGGATATTTCAAGAAGCGGGATGCATTTCAGTACTTCTTCCGTATCCTCCTCTTCCTGATATGCGTGGAGCGCTTTCGTATCTTCAACCAGTTTTGCCACTTCGGCATCGCTCATACGATCCTTGACATCCTTAAGACGATTCGCAAGCTCTTTGTCCTTTTTACCGGTAAGACCTCTTACGGGAACAAGGCAAACGCAGGAGCTGTGCGCATTATCGAGAAGGTACGTACGCGTCAGTTCTTCAAAATAATTGGTCTCGACCATTTTGCGAAGATATGAAAATGTGTCAAGCGCCATGATATGGATGAACGGCTTATCGTCATCATACAGCCACGAGTCGAGCGCCGTAAGGCCGTACATGAGTCCCTTCGGATAATGTCCGTAATCAGCCTCGCGGAACTTAAACTCAAACAGATTGAGTGCGGCAAGAAGTGCCTTTTTGTCATAGCCGTTCTCCACAACCTTCTTAAGTTCGGTTTGGATTATTTCTTTAAATCTCTCCTTATCCTTCAGATCGGAATTCTTGACTATTATCGACAGATACGGCTGAAGTATTCCGTTCTCATACATGGACTGAACATCCTTGCAGATCCCGGAATCAAGAAGTGCCTGCTTGAGCACCGCACCCGGTGATGACAAAAGAGCATAATCTATCACCTGAAAAGCAACATAGAGCTTCGGATCGAGACTTGTCGATATAACGGTGTTGTACGAAAGATAAGAATTCTGCTCCTCGGGTTCATCGTTTGTTATCGGATATTCCTTTACGATATCCGCCGGGCTTGCAAACGGCTTCTGGGTCTTGATCCCGGAGTCGATATCAAGCCTGTCAAAGCGGCTCAAATACTCCCTGTCGATATAGTCGAGACGCTCATCAAAATCGACATTCCCGTACAGATATATGTAACTGTTCGACGGATGATAGTATCTTCCGTGAAAATCAAGAAAATCCTCATACGTAAGAGAAGGGATCACATCAGGATCTCCTCCCGATTCCACACCGTAACATGTATCGGGAAACAGTGAATCAAAAACAGCACGTCCGAGCATATCATCCGGTGATGAAAATGCTCCCTTCATCTCGGAGTATACGACACCGTTAAGAGTGATCGGATCCTTCGGATCCTCGATCTCATAGTGCCATCCTTCCTGTTTGAATATCTCCTTGCGGGAATAGATGTTCGGATAAAAAACCGCATCAAGATAAACATCACAAAGATTCCTGAAATCCTGATCATTGCAGCTAGCAACAGGATACACGGTCTTGTCGGGATATGTCATTGCATTGAGAAATGTGTTGAGCGAACCCTTTGCAAGTTCAACAAAAGGATCCTTCGCGGGATACTTCTTGGACCCGCAGAGCACCGAATGCTCAATGATATGCGGAACTCCCGTTGAATCCTCCGGCGGTGTACGAAAGCCTATGTAAAATACTTTGTTGTCATCATCATTTTCAATACATACGACTCTTGCTCCGGTCTTCTTGTGACTGAAGATATACCCGGTCGACTTGATGTCTTTTATGTCGGTCTTTGAAATGAGTTCGTATGCGGTCAGTTTTTGAATGTTCATAAGGTTCTCCGCCTCGCCGGCAGCATCCCACAACTTCGTTATGGGATAGCCACTTCGGTGGGCCCCTCCTATCTACATTATATGTTTATGTGTGAACAAATGCTCATTACAGTATTCGTAATTCCCGTTACATTTGGAGCAGAATCTGAATTCAAGATCGGCTCCGTCCTCTTCCGTCCTGCCGCAGATCGCGCATTTATGCTTGGTGATCCTGCCGCTTCTTGCCGAAGATGCCGAAGATGCGGCCCTTTGATATGCTCTCTTTCTGTATATTTCCGACGGAGAAACGCGTTTGAAGTTTCTCGTTGAGAGGAAGAATACAAGGAAGTTGAGCAGGCTCATCACGATCGCTATCCTTCCGGCCGCGCCGCTTATGACGAACTGATACACGAGTATCGCGGCGTCAACATACGCAAGCCACTTGACTTTAACAGGTATTACAAAGAACAGAAGAACCTGAATGTTTGGATAAGTTGCGGCAAAGGCAAGAAATATCGACAGATTTATGTAGTACGTGGAAAAGCCGCGGCTTACAAGATAACCTGCCGAAACACCGTCCAGTCCTCCGTTTGTTGAGATCACATACAGAAGAACTGCTCCAAGTACCGTGAATATAATGCCCGAGAAGATATATACATTATAGCGGAAAGCGCCCCATGTTCGCTCCAGCGCAGATCCTATGCTGTAAAAGAAATACAGCATTATGATCGTGAATATATCCAGGCTGCTCGGAGGCACGATGATCCATGTGATTATCCTCCATATCTGTCCTCTGGCAATGTAGTATGGGTTGAGACTGATGAATTCTACAGATCCGGTAAGGGCAAGAATATATCCGATGATGTAAGCTATTATTATATACAGCGAAAGGTTTCTGATGGCATACCTGCCGATCTTCCTTTCAAGACTGTTCAAAAACCTGTTCATGGTTACCTCTTATCTCCACATAATCCGTGATATTATACCATTTCCGCATTCCAATGTAAATTGTAATTAGATGTGTGGTCGGCACAATAAAATCAGAGTCCGCCTTGAAAAAGAAATGTCAAGATTATATAATAATACGCACTGTATTTAACAAGGAAATGAAACATGAGCGAAAAAAAGTACTTTCTCGGCATCGACATCGGTTCCACTACCGTAAAGATCGCCATACTCGATAATGACGATAACCTTCTGTTCTCTGACTACAGAAGGCACTTTGCCGATATTCAGAATACACTGAGAGACCTTCTCTCATCTGCAAAAGACCTTCTCGGTCCCATATCACTTTACCCGATAATAACCGGAAGCGGCGGACTCACACTTGCCAATCACATGAACATCCCTTTTGTTCAGGAGGTTATATGTGTCAGCACCGCGCTGTCCAAGATGTACCCGAAAACAGACGTTGCGATCGAGCTTGGCGGTGAAGATGCCAAGATCATATACTTTGAGGACGGTAATATAGAGCAGCGCATGAACGGAATATGCGCAGGCGGTACCGGTTCGTTCATCGATCAGATGGCCGCACTCCTTATGACCGATTCTTCCGGGCTCAACGAACTTGCCAAGGATTATCACAGTCTGTATACGATCGCAGCAAGGTGCGGCGTTTTTGCAAAATCAGATATTCAGCCTCTTATCAACGACGGGGCTACCAAAGAAGATCTGGCAGCTTCGATCTTTCAGGCTGTTGTCAATCAGACCATCTCAGGTCTTGCATGCGGAAAGCCCATAAGGGGCCATGTTGCATTCCTCGGCGGTCCCCTTCACTTCCTATCGGAGCTTACAAATGCTTTCATAAGGACTCTGCAGCTTGACGAGGAACACACTTTCATACCCGAAAACTCTCATCTGTTTGCTGCGATGGGAGCCGCATTTAATTACAAAGAATCCGCAGTCGTGTCTATCGATTCTCTTATCACGCTTCTTGACAACAAGATAAAAATGGAATTTGAAGTGGCACGAATGGAGCCGCTGTTTGCAGGTGACAGCGAATACAATGATTTTACGGCAAGGCACGAAAAGGCAAAAGTAACAAAGAAGCCTCTTTCCGAATATACCGGTGAGTGCTTCCTCGGGATAGATGCCGGCTCTACAAC
>CADCPL010000120.1 GCA_902803305.1 uncultured Lachnospiraceae bacterium | reverse complement strand
TTACCATGATCAGAAGTACGAACGGAAGTCCGTTTGCTCTTGCAAGCTTGTAGAAGAAGAACCAGATGATGAACAGCATGATCGCAATCTTAAGAGCGATCTGCCATACGGGATTGACTGCGAAGTTGTATTTCTTCTTGGTCGAATAATCCTTGAATTCCGAGAAGATAAGTACTATCGATGCTATGATGGCAACGATGATGCTGACTATATCCAGCGTTCCGTCACCGAACGGTACCTGTATCGAAGGAAGGAAACCTGCACCGATAAAGTTGTAGCTTTCCGGAAGAGGGCCTTTTGTCTGTGCCTGAAGCAATGTATATGTAAGACCTCTTCCCATAAGCATCGTCGCCAGCGTTACAACGAAAGGCGGGATACTTAAGTATGCGATAAAGAATCCGGCAAACAATCCTGTGAGCAGTCCTACTGCAAGTGCTGCAAGGATAGCAACCCACATGTTCATCTTCATGTCTATCATTATGATGCCGGCAACCGATCCGGTAACCGCAACGACTGATCCGACACCCAGATCGATGTTACCTGTCAGTACGCACAGCAGCATACCGATCGCCAGGATGACAACGTATCCGTTCTGCATGATAAGGTTGTTGATGTTGACGGGCTTTGCGTTTGCACCCGATGTAGTTAAAGCGAACAGCAGAAAGATACCTATCAGGATCAGGAACATTCCGTACTGTTTCAAATCCATGTTAACAATCTTTTTGTTTTTACTTTCCATTTTAATCTCCCTTTCTCATATGAGCCATGATAAGCTGCATGATCCTCTCCTGTGAGAACTCGTCTTTATTCAGCTCTCCTGCGATCTCACCCTCGTTGATTACGTAACATCTGTCGCATGTACCGATTATCTCAGGCATCTCCGAAGAAATGATGATTATCGCTTTTCCCGCTTTGGCGAGCTCGTTTATTACACAATAGATCTCATATTTTGCACCTACATCTATACCTCTGGTAGGCTCATCCATGATCAGAACATCCGGCTGTGTCATCATCCATTTTGAAACAACAACTTTCTGCTGATTACCGCCCGAAAGTGATCCGACCACCTGATTGATGGAATTTGATTTTACGTTTATACGTTCTCTGTAATCCTGCGCCGCGACGATCTCATCGTTTGAATTGATCACGCCATTCTTGGAAAAGAAGAACGGTCTTGCGGCTATCGTCATGTTTTCCTTGATATCACCGATAAGATTAAGTCCGTATGTCTTTCTGTCCTCGGAAATATATGCCAGCTTGTTCTTGACCGCGTCCTTAACGGTCTTGATCTGGACTTCTTTTCCGTTGATCAGGATATGTCCGGAAATCTTCTGTCCGTAGCTTCGTCCGAACAGACTCATGGCAAGCTCCGTTCTGCCTGCTCCCATCAGTCCTGCCAGACCAACAACCTCTCCGGAACGGACTTTTATGTTGATATCCTTCAGCATCTGGCGATGCTCGTCATCGGGATGGAACACGTTCCAGTTCTTTACTTCAAAAATCACATCCCCGATATCTACGCCTTCCCTTACGGGATATCTGTTGGTCATCTCACGACCAACCATCGCTTTGATGACTCTGTCTTCGGAATAATCATCCACACCTTTGACAAGTGTTTCAATCGTTTTACCGTCTCTTATGATCGTAACCGAATCGGAAACGTACTCTATCTCATTGAGCTTATGTGAGATGATGATACATGTGATCCCGTGTTTTTTGAGATCGAGCATTATATCAAGAAGCTTCCGGCTCTCTTCATCATTAAGCGCTGCAGTAGGCTCATCAAGGATGAGCAGTTCAACTCTCTTGGCCATGGCCTTTGCAATCTCGATAAGTTGCTGTTTACCGACACCAAGGGTATTGATAGGAACATTGACATCTTCATGTTCAAGACCTACCTTTGCCAGCATCTCCTGAGCCTTTTTTCTTGTCTCGGTCCAGTCGATAATGCCCTTACTGCTCGTCTGCTCATTTCCGATAAATACGTTTTCCGCCACACTGAGCAAGGGGCTGAGTGCCAGTTCCTGATGTATTATAACAATACCTTTGGCTTCCGAATCCCTAAGGTTATGGAACTTGCAGTGCTCACCCTTATACTTAATGTCTCCTTCATATGTTCCGTACGGATACACACCCGAAAGGACATTCATCAGGGTCGATTTTCCTGCTCCGTTCTCTCCGCATATGGCGTGGATCTCGCCTTTTTTAACCTTAAGATTAACATCATCAAGAGCCTTTACTCCGGAGAATTCCTTCGTAATGTGATCCATTTCCAAGATGTAATCCGACATCTGCTCACTCCTTCTTCTTTTTTAGAGATAAGGGATCCGTCTGTTCTCGCAGATACCTTACCTCACACAACACAGGCGGCGACTGATGCCGCCGCCTGCGATTTTTCTTATATGCTTGTTACCGGTAGATTATTCAGCCAGCTGTTCCTCTGTATAGTATCCGCCGCCGATGATAACTTCTTTGTAGTTATCCTTGTCAACCGGAACGGGCTCACACAGATATGAAGGAACTACGATCTTACCGTTGTTGTACTGCTCTGTGTCGTTGATCTCAGGCTCTGATCCTTCAAGAACTGCCTGTACCATTGTAACGCACTTGCTTGCAAGGAGTCTTGTATCCTTGTAGATAGACATTGTCTGCTTACCGGAGATGATGTGCTTTGTAGCCATAAGCTCTGCATCCTGTCCTGTGATCA
>CADCPL010000119.1 GCA_902803305.1 uncultured Lachnospiraceae bacterium | reverse complement strand
ATTATCCATGTTCAACATTATACATATTATTTACAAAAAACAAAAGGATTAACTTGAATCTATCGGCATTTTTGATATAATTAATCATATGTATACACTTGACTGACATAAGGGAAGTATAGGGGTATTACAGGAAAGGTGGTTAAGACATGAAGTTACGTACAAAGATTATCATGGTTGCAGTGCTTCCGGTAGTCGTTCTTGGTGTTTTCATTTATTTCTTTGCAGATGCCAAGGTTACGAGCAGTATGGAAGCCGAGGTTTTCACGGGTCTGCATTCGTCGGTTCTGGCTGTCAGGGATTCGCTTGAAGAAGTTAACCAGGATCCGTTCGTGCTCGACGGCGATAACCTGATGAAGGGTGATTACAACGTTACTGCTGAGACGGCTATCGTGGATGGTATCAAGTCGGGAACGGGAACCGTTACGACGATCTTCTTCGGGGATACGCGTTATGCAACGAGTGTTACGAAGCCCGGAACGACCGAGAGAGTTCTGTACACTCAGGCCGGAGAGGCAGTCATCAATAAGGTTCTTAAGGGCGGCCAGGAGTATTCGGCTTCAAACGTTGATATAGTCGGAGCTAAGTATTATACATATTACGTTCCTCTGTACCAGTCGGGAACCAAGGAAGTTGTAGGTATGGTTTTCTGCGGACGTGCACAGGAAGATGTTGAAAAAGAGATAAACGTTGTTACCAACAGCATACTGATCGGAACGATCGTAGCTGTAATCATCGCATCGATCATCGCGATAGTGGTTGCACTTGCGATAACAAATGCGATCAACGGCGGTATATCGATCCTCAATAAGATATCACAGGGTGATCTTACCGAGCCTGTTCCCGAAGCAGTTATTGATCGTAAGGATGAGCTTGGAGTTATGGGCAGTTGTATCGAGGAACTTCGTACGAGCCTGATCGAGATCATATCGGAGATTAAAAATCAGTCGTCGAACCTGTACAGCTCATCCGATAAGCTTGATATAGCATCAAGAGATGCAAGTGAATCGATCGGCCAGGTTAATCAGGCTATCGCAGAGATCTCTGACGGAGCATCATCACAGGCGAGCGAAACACAGTCGGCTACAGAGAATGTCATCCTCATGGGTAACATGGTTGAGGATACATCATCAGAGCTTAAGAATCTAGTTGAGATATCTGACGCTATGAGAGAAGCCGGAGATAAGGCTATCGATACACTTGGTCAGCTTGACAAGATCAACAGAAGAGCTTCAGGCGCCATCGATCTTATATATGAACAGACTAATACGACCAATGAGTCGGTTGCACGTATCCGCGAGGCTACAGCCCTTATCACGGATATCGCGGAAGAGACGAACCTGCTGTCGCTCAATGCTTCGATAGAGGCTGCAAGAGCAGGAGAGCAGGGACGCGGATTCGCAGTCGTTGCCAATCAGATACAGAAGCTTGCAGAGCAGTCCAATGAGAGTGCGAGCAAGATCGCAGCGATCATCACCGAACTCCTTGCTGATTCAGAGAACAGCGTTAAGACAATGGACGAAGTTCGTCAGATCATGGAAGAGCAGAGCGAAGATGTTCGCAAGACTCAGGAAGCGTTCGAAGACGTCAGAAGCGGTATCGACAAGACTTCACAAGGTATGGGCAACATCTCCGAGAAGACTACGAGCCTTGATTCGGCAAGAGTATCTGTTGTCGATGTAGTTCAGAACCTTACCGCCATTGCCGAAGAGAACGCAGCAAGCACGCAGCAGACAAGCGCAAGCGCCAACGAGTTCTCCGGTCTTGTCGGCAACATCAAGGATGAAACGGTCGTTCTTAAGGATATCGCGGAAGGTATCGAGAAGAGCGTCGGAGTATTCAAACTCTAATTCTTGTTTTAACCATATGAACTTTGAGAAAGCGGTATTTATACCGCTTTCTTGTGTAGTGGAGGTATTACAGTGGCTGACCGATCGACCATAGACGGATTTGCATTTTCGGATGATGCAGACGTATCTCTTGCGGCATCTGAGATCGAAAAGATTAAATACATAGCGAGCAAGATGAACATGGAAAATCCGCAGGGTGTACTTGCAGTTTATGACAAGCTCATAACCGGCGGGATATTTGTCACACCTGTCGGGTATGAGTATCTGCGTACTCTTCAGAGCTTTCTCTACAAGAATAAGGATATCCCCGACGATGCTGTCAGGGAGATACCGGTTCCGATCTCATATACAAGAGCTCTTAATATCCGAAGCGAAGAGCGTGAAGAGAAGCTTACAAAGCAGCGTGAGATGAGAACACTTCGCAAGACTTTCAAGACAGAGTACAAGATATCACTCATAGTCAATATCATTCTTGTGATCATGGTAATAGCGATGTTCATCATCACGCTCAAAGCCGAGAATCCCAATATGATCAATTACAGGACAGCGATACTTAATCAGTACAGTGAATGGGAACAGGAACTGAGTCAGCGCGAGGAAGCTGTCAGACAGAAAGAACTGCAGCTGCAGGATAGTGAGTAAAAGCCTATGGATAAGATCAAGATTCTGGTAGTAGATGATGAGAGCAGGATGAGAAAGCTCGTGAGAGATTTTCTCGTCAAGAAGGATTATGCCGTAGTGGAAGCCGCTGACGGGCAGGAAGCCATTGATATCTTCTTTGAGCAGCAGGACATTTCCCTTGTGATACTTGATGTCATGATGCCCAAGATGGACGGCTGGGAAGTGCTGAAGGAAATACGCACGTATTCGAAAGTCCCTGTCATAATGCTGACGGCAAAAGGCGACGAGAGTGATGAGCTGGCCGGATTTGAGCTCGGAGTCGATGAATACATCTCCAAACCGTTCTCGCCCAAGATACTGGTGGCAAGAGTTGATGCGCTTCTTCGAAGGAGCAATCTGATCAGTGAAGAAGCAAAGCTAGAGGCCGGCGGCATAATACTGGATAAGGCAAGTCATACCGTTGCGATCGACGGTAACAATATAGATCTTTCATTCAAGGAGTTCGAACTCCTTGCATATTTCATGGAAAACAAGGGCATTGCCCTTTCAAGAGAAAAAATCCTCAATCATGTATGGAATTACGATTATTTCGGCGATGCTCGCACGATAGATACACACGTCAAGAAACTTCGCGCCAAGATGGGTAATAAGTGCGGAGACTATATAAAGACAATATGGGGAATGGGTTACAAATTCGAGGTTTAACATAATCTGAAAGGAGAGAATATAACCGTGAAGACTTTTAAAAAGATGTATGTCCGTTTTGCTTTAGGGTTCCTTGGGAGTGTTTTTCTGATGTTTCTCTGTGTTTTACTTGCCGGAGCCGACACCGCTTTAGCATGCACAACGATCATCGTGGGAAAGAAAGCCTCCGCCGATGGCAGTATTATTTTCGGCCGCACGGCAGATACCCATGGTCTCAGTCCTGTGCGTTTCATGTACCGGGAAGCGCGGGAAGGTGGCGGTTTCTATACAGATCCTTCCAACGGTTTTTCGTGCCCTTTGCCGGGTGACGCTTGCGGCTATCTGACCATGCCGGGTATCGACATCGAAACCGAAGGCAGCTGGGATGAAGCTATCATTAACGACCACGGCGTATGTATAAGCGCCACGGAAAGCATATATACCAACGACAAGGCAAAAGCAGCGGATCCCTTCGTAGATGACGGCATCGGGGAGCAGTCCATTCCTTCCCTGACCGCCCCTTACATCCATACAGCCCGGGAGGGCGTGGAATACCTGGGAAAGCTGATCGACAAGTACGGTAACGCCGATGCAGGCAACGGTGTTATCTTCGGTGACCGTGACGAGGTCTGGTATATGGAGATCTATGCCGGACACCAATGGGCAGCAGTCAGAATTCCGGACGATTGTTACGTTATCGCACCAAATGACGGCCGGATCGGTAAGATCGACGTTTCGGATAAGGAAAACGTGATCGTTTCCGCACATCTGGTTGAGCTTGCAAAGAAAGGCGGATTCTTCGTCGGAGACGGGAACGTGATCGACACAACCCGCACCTACTGTACGGAGCTGCGGAATTACAGTCAGATCCGTGCCTGGGAGACTCAGCGGAGATTCAGTCCCTCCGTGACGGCCAAAACCTACGATGAAAACACATATTATCCTTTTGCCCTGAAGCCGGATAAAAAGATCAGCCTGGAGGACGTAATGGAACTGTGCCGCTGGCGCTACGAAGGTACAGAATACGACGTGAATAAGAATCCCGAGGTTCGGGCCATTGGTATCAATAGGACCCGTCAAACCTCCATCTTCTGGCTGCGTCCCGATAAACCTGAGATCATGTGGAACTGTTTCGCCAACCCGGAGATGAGCGTCTTCCTTCCGATGTACAAGAACACCAAGGTGTTCCCGGAGGCCTACAGCCGTGTTCCGACTAATACCTATGATGAGCAGACGGCTTACTACCGTTTCTTGAGAACCGGCATTCTTGCTGCCGATGATCGCGGTGGATTCGGGAAAAAGGTTCGCCAAAGCTGGAAAGACACTCAGAAGGATCTGATCGATAAGACGGTAGATCGTGATAAAGATTATATGGCAAATAGCTGCAGCGATAGTGCCGCAGCCCGGATCTTTGACTCTGTCGGCACGAAAGCATTGGAGCAGGCGGATCAGCTGTACTTCGAGGGTATGTCAGGCTGGCTGGACGCACGTATGCAGGACGGCGGATCTGATTCTCCGGATGCCGCATACGAGAACATTACCAATTAATGCCGGGAACAAATGGAGGGTACCTGAAGATGAAAAAAGACTTATATCGGCTTTTTGGCTCGTTTCTTACGGCTGTAATACTGATCACAGGTTTAGGACCGGTAGGTGCTGTAGCTGCGCCGCAAACAGAAGATATAGATCTTATTGAAGATACGGAGCCTGACGGGAATCCTGTCTCTGATGTTCCTATGTTTACTGCGTCGGTGGACAATATAACAACAACTTCGGCACGTTTAAATGTCACAACCAGTGATGTCAGAGCAGAAAATCCAATACATGTTGGCGTATTTCTTGCAACCGTTGATTCGCCGGTTCGTTTTGCAGAACTCGAGGTAATCACCTCGGATTTCGTTGAAGCATATAAATATGGCAGCCCGCTTTACTTTGATAACCCGGGAACGCAGACGATGTCTCTTAGTGGATTGAGCTCCGGGACCGCGTACCAGTATAGGCTGTTTGGCTTTTCTGAAAGTATGCCATATACGTTTGTTACAGGTGCTTATTCCTTCACCACCACAACCCCTGCAGTGGAAAGTCATGTAACCATAGGTGATGTAGTAAGTGTGGAAGAATATGGCTTTGAAGCCGAACGTATATCTTTTACAATAAATAATCCGGACAATGAGACTATCACCGATGTAAAGATCATAGACGCAAGCGGCAGAATAATAGGTGAAGCTATAGAGAATACAACAGGATCAGCTTACGAAGCTGTATTTCCTACATTTGCCACAGGTCCGGCCATAAAGGTTTCGGTAGCAACCGGAGGAGGCAAGACAGTAACTCATGCTTTAAGCAGTGATGAGATCAAAATAAAGGATGCAAAGAACAGGGTGATAACCTTAAGCGGTAGCGGATCATATGCAACTCTTACAGCCAATGCAAAACTTGATCCCTGCTATGATATTGACAGGTATACGGCAAGGCTGAGTTATAAAAAGAGTACCGATGCGGTATACAGCTCTAAGGATGTGTCTCTTTTGAGCGTTAACGGCGGAGAAGGGGTGGTAACTGTATCCGGTCTGGAAGCTGACACGGATTATCAATATTACATAACCGTTTTTTCGGATTATGATGAAAGCTGCATTGTTGAAAGCTATGGCAGTGAGGCAGAGCCCCTTACTTATCACACGGCAAAGGCGTTCTCGCTCCTGTCTGATTCGGCATACAATTGGAAACTGGATAGTTTTGAATTTGTATTCGGTAATGATCTTCCTAAAGGTACAAGCGTTAAAGCGGAAATAGTAAGCTATGATGCGGAATTGAAAGACTATACTGTTGTGGCTACGGCAAGTGCAAGTATAGGCAAAACCGCTCCGGTGAGTATGATGTTTTGTAAAAACGACGGGGGAAAGTATAGAGCAAATGACGGTGATGATGTAAATCTCAGGTTTTATATTGAAGATGAATCTGTTACACCTGATCCGCTGCAGATGAAGGTCCGTTATTTTGACGATATGACAGGTGTTCAAACGGGTCAGGGAAATGCTCCGTATAAAATAAGTTTTTACCGTATCGGCAACCCGGGTACACCAATAAATACCTTCTCTGTTGGGGCCGGTATGATAAAGGATGGAAGTTACTTTTTTATAGATGATAATGTTGAGCCTCTGGATCCCGACTATATTTACACCTGTGTTGTTTCGGACAGCAATGGACAGATCAGTAACAGCGTAAGCGGATATTTTTCCTATGATCCGGTACATTATAGGGATAAAGCTAAGAGTGTTCCGTTAAAGAGCCTTAAGATCAAGGGTGCAACTGCTATGGAAGTCGGAGAAACACAGCGGCTTTTGGTTGAATTTACACCTCAAGATGTAACCGATAAATCCGTGAGCTGGAGCAGCTCAGATCCGGAAGTTGCAAGTATCGGTTCGGATGGTACCGTGTCGGCAAATAAAGGGGGGTATACAACAATAACCCTTAAATCGTCTGACGGGAAAAAAAGTGACAGTATAGTCCTGTGTGTTATCGATAAAAACAAGGATCTTTATGTGGAGATGCCGGAAGACGAACGATATGTGTATACCGGAGAAAAGATCTGCCCGGTAGTGGCTGTATATAATCATGGAAAGAAACTTATTGATGGTTTGGATTACAAGGTCAGCTACAGCAACAATATTAATGCAAGCACCGAAGCGAAGGTGACGGTAACGGGTGTTACAATTACCGGTAAGGTCGTAAAGACATTTACCATACATCCAAGGTCTATGGATGATGATGAGATCAAGGTGGCTGAAATCGTTGTCAAAAGCGGTAAAGCAACAAACCCTATGTTGTTTTTGGGTAATTATAAGCTGACAGCAAAGGATTTTACATTCGATACCAAGAAAAAATTCACAGAGAACGGAACCCTGCTGCTTTGCGGTAAGGGGAATTTCAAGGGTAGCCGGAAGGTGGCTGTTACCGTAGGAACACCCCAGAGTCTTAAGGTGAAAAGCTTCAATCCGATCAACCGTACCTATAACGGAGAAGATCAGTATCTTTCGGACAAAGAACTGACAGTTGTGGATTCTAAATCCGGAGCGGTACTAAAGAAAAACGAGGATTATATTTTATCATATCAACCGGATGTATGTTCGTCCGGAACCGTGAAGTTTACTATCATCGGTATAGGCGCTTACAATAACACGATTAAAAAAACCTATAAGATACAATGTCTTAAAGCAAACAAAAGCGATTTGGAGATAAATATCAGTGATCAGCCCTATAAGATCGGGGAGGTTATCCCGGATGTAGAAGTTACCTATAAGGATAAGAAACTTATAGCAAATCAGGATTATAAGGTGTCGGTTAGTAAGAATAAAGAAGTAGGGAAGGCTGAGGCCAAGGTATCATTTATTGGAAATTATAAAGGATCTTCACAGATAACGAAGGAGTTTAAAATAACTCCGGTCCCGCTCGATGGAGACAACGTTAATATATTCTGTGCGGATATGGCGTGGACAAAGGAGGCTAAGAAGCTGTCGACGCCGATCGTCACACTGGACGGCGCAGAGTTGAATAAGACAAATTATACGCCAACATATTCGATAAACGGTAATGATATCACCACAAGAAAAGTTACAGAGGCGGATTTTGGTGGAAACAGTTCGGTTACTGTCACCGTTACCCTTGAAGCGAAGGGCAAAAACGTGACCGGAAAGGCTGAATGTACCTACCGCATATTTAAGACAGATGACGACAACGATCTGTCAAAGGCGAAGGTAGAGATAAAAACCAGTGCCGGTAAGTCCGTAAGCTCGATCCCGTACAATGGTCATCCCATTGAAATAAAAGGTGATTACCGGTTGGTTGTAACACTTAACAATAAAGTGCTTACAGAAGGCAAGGATTACTCGGTGGATTATGCAAATAACATCTACAAGGGTAGGGCAGTTGTCATAGTGACCGGGCTTGGCGATAACAGCAAGGAGGAAACAAAGTATTACGGCAGCAAGGATAAATACTTTACTATCACAAAGGGT
>CADCPL010000118.1 GCA_902803305.1 uncultured Lachnospiraceae bacterium | reverse complement strand
CGGTCTGTGCGAAGACAGCCGCCTGTCCCGCACTTCCAAGAACAAGCGAGAAAGTCAGCATCGCTGCAAGTAACATTCTGATCTGTTTTTTCATCTGAATTCCTTTTCCTTTCTATAATCCTTTATGAACCACTAACCCCGTCCCTCAGGGTGCGAAAATACGTATCATTTTAATTCTATAACACTTCCGTACAGATTGCACTTCATATTTTCAGGTAGTGTGTACGCTGGAAATTTGTCATCCTGCGTGGTAGAATAAAGCAATGATATTCTTCGAATTATACAGACAACTCGATATACGGATCTTCCAGACGATTTCCGCCATTGACCCAAGCTACGGATCCTGCGCAAAGTACGTATTTGACAGGGATTCGCTTGTTCTTCTGGGGATGGATCACTCGGTACGGCTGGATATATTGACCGGGGAAGTCAAGAAAGATAACCCTATCAGGAACTGGAATATAGAAGACGAAGCCGTGATGTGGTTTGCCGAAGATTCGGCAGAAGCTGCGCTGATCCGCCTGATCAATGATGCATATCGTAAATGGATGCAGCTGGATGCAAACATCTCGGATGAGTACTTTTTCATGCAGCTCGAGCAGATAAACGAAATGCTCGCAGGATATGATCTTCGAATATTTACGGATAACGGCGGGATGTCGATCTTTCGCACCGATGCCGGGGATGATGCCGAGTTCACGTTTGAGCAGGCCATCGAGCTTATAATGGACGTTGACGAGAACCGCATGGACGAGGCCGGTCTTTCCCAGCTCATCAGCGAAGCGCTGTACTACCGCAAGCTCGACAGGTACGAAGACGCTGCGGTAAGACTCGAAAAAGCGATCAGGTATATCGACCATACACTCCCGATCTATACGAGTACGGTATTTACTCTGGCGGAAACATATTATTTCATGGGCAACTATGACCGTGCTGTCGTGCTCTATTACAGGGTGAACCTCGCGCACATAAATGACGAGAATGATTTTTACCTGCATCTCGGGCATGCGCTTGTTGATGCCAAGATGAAGAGATACGACAGGCATCTTCGGATCTATTATCACAGCCTCATCGACAGCGAATTTGCCGATACTCACAGGCAGGCTGTCGCTGCCGCAAAAGCAAGCGTGGCGGACGTGTTCGCCGAATATGAGGCAACATGTACCGACATGGGGCGCAAAAAATACAGCGAATACCGCAGCAGCCTTCCCGACGGCGCGGACGAGATAGACGAACTGCTTGAGGTATATGAGAAGCCGGACGAGCGGGTTCGCGAGATCCACAAGCAGTATGAAGGCTTTAAACTGTCCGAGCCTCAGACTATCTCTCAGCCGAGTACGATGACGGTCAACGAACGTCTGTCAGTTGCTCTTGACCACTATCTTACCGGAGAATACCAAAAGGCATTTGATATTTACTGCCAGCTTGCCGCACAGTCTGATGCCGATTCGGATTTTTACACGTGGATACACCTGCAGCTTGGCAAGCTCTACTGCTTCTTCGATGAACCGTCCAAGGCCTGGAAAGCGCTCAAAAAATGCGATCCCACCAGATTTGGCGTTGTATACCGCCTGGAGGATTTTCTCATACTGTATCAGCATGCCCATATCGTTGCCGAGGATTTCGAGAGTGATGTAAGGTTCCGAAAGCTCATAAGAGGGCGCATGGACACGTACTATGCCCAATACGACAGAGAGTACAACATGCTCATTAAGGACCGCAAACTGATGCGTGCATTTACTACATACGAAAAAGACTGCCTTGAAGATTCAAGATATGAACTTAGAAGCGTTCTTCGGGAGACTAGGGAAAGAGGCGGCGGATTCTTTGACAGGTTCCGCAGAAAAAGGGGAATCGACTGATATGAAAAAGACCAAACAGATCCTTGCGATCATCTGTATCGTGATCCTTCTCGGACTGTATATCGCAACATTTATCATGGCGCTGACGGATAACTCGGCAACAATGTTCATGTTCAAGGGATGCGTTGCCTGCACCATATTTGTTCCGGTAGTGGCTTACGTATATCTGTGCCTTCACAGATACGCTATGGGACGTTCCGGACGGAAGGATTATTATTCTCCCGGATCTTCCGCCGGCGATAACGAAGCGTCAGACGATAAGCAATAAATACGGCTGTGACAGATGCCGTTATATCCACACATACATCAAACAAAGATCCGTACCTTCCCGGTATGGATCTTTGATTCATTTCATCGACGGTTCCGAGAGCCGCAACAGCGACTACAGGCACAATATATGCAAAGATCCTCGGAAGCTTTCTGAAGCCGAACATCACAGACCATATGAGCAGTGAGAGTATTCCGTACTCGATCATATGTGCAACCTTGCGGACTACTTTTTCCGCATTGATAAGTGCCGTATCGTAATCATATCCGTTTACGGTGATGTCCGAAGAAGGCGAAACGGCATGTATGATCCCGACAAGTATTGTCGATGAACGCCTGCCCGAAATATCGGCGTCTTCTCCCGAAAAATGCATGATCACACACATCCACAAGACGGTAAGTGCAATGCCCGCGCAAATGAACCGGATCGGATGCCTTCTCGCAAAGCGCCTGTATGCATCCATGAGTGATACTATCCTGTCTTTCATTTACTCTACTCCGAGTTCCTTAAGCTGCTTCTTCGCCGATTCAAGACCGGTAAACAGGATCCCCGTTATGCCGAACTTCTCGGCCGCGGCGATATTGTCCGGATTATCGTCTATGAACACCGCTTCTTTCGGATCTATATCATATGTATCAAGAATGTGTCTGTATATCCCGGGTTCCGGCTTTATCATCTTGACATAGCAGGAGATGACTGCGCCGTCGGCCTTTGATACATAATCAAGTTCATCGGGGCACTCTTCAAAACTCCTTCGGGAAAAGTTCGAAAGGATATAGATCTTATAACCCTTCGCCTTCAGCGAATCAAGCCAATCATCAGTGTAATCGAACTTCTTCAGAAACCCCGTGAAATTGTCATACATAAGTGATCTGATATCTTCTTCGAGTTCGGGATCGTTTGCAACAAATGCGTCAAATATCTCATCATCCGACCATACACCTCTGTCGCATTCGTTCCAGATCGGAGAAAGGACCGTGGCTTTTGCCATCCTGTCGAATTTTTCTCCTGTAAATCCCATTTCCTCAAACAGTTTTTCCCATCTGAAATCGATAAGTACATTTCCCATATCAAAAATAATCGTTGTGATCATAGTATACCTCTCAATCATCACATTTCTCTCAATCTTGTCTATGATATAAAAATGTGGTAAATTAATCAATAGTATTCTGCTGCGGGAGTTATCATGGAAGAAAAAAGACAGGACAAACGTTTACCTATAGGTATCAAATTATCCATTTCCAATCTGTACAAAGAAGATACGAATACGATAATGGATCTGGATCTTGATGTGGAAGTGATCGATATATCCTCAAAGGGTATCGGTTTTGTTTCGCAGTGCATACTTCCGGTCGGATACTACTTTATCGCCAATCTCGAGCTTACACCGGAACTGCCTCAGATAATAACGGATGTACGAGTCATCAGAAGTCTTGCCATAGACAAGAACACATACAGATACGGATGTGAGTTCGTATCCATTTCTCCGAGCGTAAGGGATATGCTCGACGAATTCGCGGAAAGT
>CADCPL010000117.1 GCA_902803305.1 uncultured Lachnospiraceae bacterium | reverse complement strand
TAACGGCAGCATAGTCTTCCGGATGAAGCATTCCCCTGAACGTATAGCCCGTAAGCGCTTTAAAATCATCGAGATCATCACAGCCGAAAAGACTGATCACAGCATCGTTTGCATATATCAGCTCCTCATCTCCCGATGCCCTGTATATAAAAAAGCCCCCGGGCATGTGTCTGCCGATCTCTTCGATGATGCTCATCGTATGTTTATTCAGTACGAAGTTTTTTCCGAACATTCGGTACTCTCCTTCCTGCTGATCCCAAAAGACTATCACCGGTATTATAACACGACATGTTGCAGGTTTTAAGCATATGAATGTATAATGTAGCCGAAAGGCGGCGGATATTTCATATGGCAGATCAGAAAAAAATACAAAATAATACAAGCAGCGCACGTATCCTTATCGTGGATGACATGCCGATAAACCGCACGATCCTGTCATCGATGCTGACGACTCTCGGAATATCATGCGACCTTGCCGAAAGCGGCCGGGAATGCCTGAGTCTCTGCCAGAACAATACCTACGATCTGATACTTCTCGATCACCGCATGCCCGATATGGACGGCGTTGATACCCTCGTACAATTAAAAGAGATCTTCCTTCGGACGGGAGCGGAAACTCCGGTCATCTGCCACACGGCCGATGAGGGAAGGAACTATATAAACCTTTATAAAGCCGCGGGCTTTGCAGATGTGCTTATCAAGCCTGCAGATCCGGGCGAGCTCATGGTCATGCTGATGAAATACCTTCCGGACGGCGGATATGATCTTCCCGCCGACGAAGAAAAAAAGAAACGCATTGACAGTGAGCTTGCTTCTCTTCCCGCCTGGCTCAAGAGTATTTCCGAACTTGATCTTATGTCGGGGATAGAACACTGCGACACGGCTGATGATTATCTGGATGCTCTTTCAACGTTCACGAGATCGATAAAAGACAAGGCATCCGATATCGAACGATTTGAAAAAGAAGAAAACTGGCCTATGTATCTGCTTCGCGTTCATTCGCTTAAAAGCGTTGCCAGACTTGTCGGTGCGGTATCACTTGCGGATAAGGCAGCAGACCTTGAATATGCGGGTATGCAGCAGGAATACGGACTCGTTCATGCACTTACCGCTCCGCTCCTTGACGAATACACAGGGCTCCTTCCGAAGCTCGAGAAGCTCATGTCGGAGCAGGAAACATCATTCGAGCTTCCCGGCAGACGCACCATAACATTTATAACAGACGACAACGGCATTGTTGCAAGAGGAATAGTCAATGCGCTTGAGGCTGAAGAGTTTTCCGTTATCACGATAAAAGACATACCCGAAGTGATACTCAATCACCGCGCCGAATCAAACCTCCTGCTGTACTATCCGTCAGGCGATAATGATCACATCAAGATCATAAGCACAATGCTGACGGAGATATGCCGTGACGACAACAAGACATTGTGTCTGGCCGGCGATCCTCTTGATATCGAAGCGGCACGTGATATCCACGACACCGATCTTATAGCTTCCGTATACCCGCGTCCCATCAACCTTGATATGATGGCGGCCGACATGAGTCGCTACTACGATATGTCAAACGAGTGTACGCGGATCAGGACCATTCTCGTGATCGATGATGATCCCGATTTTCTCCACATAATACAAAAATGGCTGTCACCCACATATAATGTTGACTGCTGTCATTCGGGTGCCAGCGCACTTGCATACCTCGATCGCAAGCGACCGGATCTTATACTTCTTGATTATGAAATGCCCGGGATGAACGGTGATATGGTCATGCAGAGGATCCGTTCCAATCCTACAAATGATCGCGTTCCCATCATCTTCCTGACGGGAAAGAACGATAAAGAAGGTGTCATCAGAATACTCGGGAACAAGCCCGACGGTTACCTGCTCAAATCAATGTCTCATGAAGCACTGCTCGATGCACTCGACAGATTCTTTGCCGAAAGCTCTGCTTCTTTTCTGATGAGTTCTTCGAACTCTTCTGCGGGAAGCGGCTTCGAGAAATAATATCCCTGGATGATCTGGCATCCCATTTCCTTCAGTTTATCCAGCTGTTCCTGATGCTCGACACCCTCGGCAACGACCGGGACTTCCAGGAATCTTGATATATCCATCACAAGTTCGCACAGTTTCAGACTCTTGTCATCCTTTAACATGTTGCTGACAAATTTCATGTCCATCTTCAGGACATCTATCGGGATAGTTGTCAGCATATTAAGAGATGAATATCCGGAACCGAAATCATCCATTTCGATCCGAAATCCCTTTCCCCTCAGGTTATTTATGACTTCGATAAGTCTTGCGGCATTATCGGAATATGCACTCTCGGTTATCTCAAGGAGCATCTCAGCTGTTGTAAGGCCGTTCTTTTCAAGTATCCCCAAAAGAGTTTCTTCAAGCAGCGGATCATATATATCGATCCTCGAAACATTGACCGATACCGGGATCGTGATACCGAACTTCTTCTTCCATTCGGCGATCTGCACGCCCGCTCCTTCCCACACATAGCGATCAAGCTTCTGTACGAGACCGTTTCCTTCAAACAGCGGGATGAAATCCCCGGGACTGATCATTCCCAGCTCGGGATGTTTCCATCTGATAAGCGCCTCGGCACTTCGAAGAACGGGTCTGTTGCCGGAAATACCGTACTTGGGCTGGTAGTATACGATAAAATCATGATCCGCTATCGACCGGTCCATATCATTTATAAGTCTGGCATGATATAACTGCCGGTCATGAAGATCTTTATCATATAGCGAAAGAGTTCTCGTATAATCCCCTCGCAGGCTGTTGCACGCAAGCTTTGCATGGTCGAACCACTGCTCGGGTGAATCACTTTTGTCAACATCCTTATTGATCCCGATGCGAAGCCTTATCTTTGCACTTGAAAACGAGTCGGAATTCATCTCTTTCGTCATCTTCTC
>CADCPL010000116.1 GCA_902803305.1 uncultured Lachnospiraceae bacterium | reverse complement strand
GGGATAAGTTCATAGATGCATACAAGGAGTTAATGCAGATACAAGTTTAGTATGCAGATAGGAGGGGCCCGTCGAAGATGGGAAGAACCTGTCTGCACCGCGAGCCGCAATCGCCGCAGGCGATCCTGATCGGCGAGCGACCATAAGCGCCGTTTGAGCGGGTACGGGACCTAAAATTATACAAGGAAGTAACAAAATGGTAGACAGACTTAAGGAAATGCTCCAGAAGGTGCTGGAGTGGTGGAACAAGTTTACCGCAAAACAAAAAACGATAATTATCAGCGTAGCGGCAGGTGTTATTTTGGCACTTGCCATTTTGGCTACTATTCTGACAAGACCGAGATACGAGACACTGATCACGTGCGACAGCACCAAGCAGGCATCGGAGATCACGGAGCTTCTCGAAGGTGAATCGATACCGTATACGGTAACGGATGACGGACTTATCATCTCGGTTCAGAAACAGGATATCGCAAAAGCTACGCTGCTTCTCGGCGCGAACAATTATCCCGCCGATTCATACAGCCTGGAGAGCGCTCTTGCGGGAGGGCTGTCCACAACGGAATCCGACAAACAGAAGACATACAAGCTCTATCAGGAATCGCATCTCGAGAAGATAATGGAAGCGACCGAGAATGTCAGGAAAGCCTATGTGACGCTTTCCATCCCCGACAATGACGGAACGCTTCTTTCCAAGGAAGAAGAGGCATACGCGAGCGTTATGCTCGATCTTATCGATACGCTTCCCGACGGCGTGGCTGAGAACTTTGCGAGAAACATCGCAACGGCACTCGGCAACAAGACCACAGAGAACATTTCCATCATAGATACCGCGGGAAATCTTCTGTTCTCGGGCCAGGAGGCAGCCGAGAGCAACTCGGGCACACTCAACACATCCAATCAGATCGCTCTTAAATCACAGGCAGAGAACGCCCTCAGACAGGAGGTCATCCAGGTGCTCCTCGGATCCAACCTGTATGAGGATGTCAAGGTTTCTCCGAACCTTCGGATGGATTTTTCTTCCCTCAAGGAAACCGAACATAAATATACTCAGGCCGATGAGAACGGCACCAATGTCCTCGCGCATGAGAACACATACGAAGCCGAAGGAACTGGCGGAACGGGCGGTATTCCGGGAACGGATACGAACCAGGAAGAGACGACATATGTAATGCAGGACGGTAATGCGTCCAACTATACCGTTACCGAGGAATCGCGGGACTACCTGCCCAGTGAGAAGATCACGGACAAAGTCACACCTCCGGGTTCCATCGATTACGCCAATTCGTCCATCGGTATCACGGCATCGCATTTTGTCATATACAAGGAGAGCGATGTTAGGGCACAGGGCCAGCTTGACGGCATCACCTTTGAAGAGTTCACCGTTCAGAACAGCGAGAAGGTCAAGAAAGAAGTTGACGAGGAGATGATCACCCTTGTTGCGAACGCAACAGGTATCCCCGCGGCCAATATATCGATAGTTGCATATGATGTTCCGATCTTCCAACCGGATGAAGGACTTAATCTTTCCGCATCAAATATCGCGCAGATCATACTTATCGTGCTTATCCTGGCGCTTCTGCTGATAGTTGTACTTACGACGTTCAAGAAGAACAAAGAGGAAGAGACGGTCGAAGAGACCGAGCTTTCCGTAGACGATCTTCTTACAACCACGCAGGAACATCAGAATGTTGAAGACATCGATCTTGAAAGTAAATCCGAGATCAGGCTCATGGTCGAGAAGTTTGTTGATGAAAATCCGGATGCCTCGGCTCAGCTTCTCAGGAACTGGCTGAACGAGGAATGGGGGTAATAAATGGCTAAAGAAAAAGAACAGACCATTACCGGTCTTCAGAAAGCTGCAATCCTTCTCATAGCTCTTGGGCCCGAGAGGAGTGCGCTCATATTCAAGCATCTCAAGGAGGAGGAGATCGAGGATCTGACACTTGAGATCGCAAATACCAGAAGTGTAACACCGCAGGTCAAGGAAGAAGTCATCAACGAGTTTTACGGCGTCTGCCTTGCTCAGCAGTATATTGCCGAGGGTGGTATCGGCTATGCCAAGGAGCTTCTTGAAAAAGCACTCGGTAATGAAAAAGCACTCGACGTTATCGGCAAGCTTACCGCTTCGCTTCAGGTTAAGCCTTTCGAATTCATACGTAAGACCGAAGCATCACAGCTTCTTAACTTCATACAGGATGAGCATCCTCAGACGATCGCACTCATACTTTCATACCTCAATCCGTCTCAGGCTGCTCTTATCATATCTGCGCTTCCGCCCGACAGACAGTCGGATGTTGCAAAGCGTATCGCGCTTATGGACCGTACGAGTCCCGATGTCATCAAGGAGGTGGAAAAGATACTGGAATCCAAGCTTTCATCTCTCGTCAACCAGGATTACACGATCATCGGTGGTGTCGATGCTGTTGTAGATATCCTGAACACCGTAGACAGAAGTACGGAAAAACACATCATGGAGACTCTCGAGATCGACGAGCCCGAACTTGCGGACGAGATCAGAAAGAAGATGTTCGTATTCGAAGATATCCTGCTGCTTGACGACCGTGCCATCCAGCGAGTGCTTCGTGATGTCGACAACTCCGATCTTGCGATCGCGCTTAAAGGTGCCAATGAAGAAGTTCAGAATGCGATCTTCAATAACCTGTCGAAGCGTCTCGCTCTTATGATCCGGGAGGATATGGAGTTCATGGGTCCTGTCCGTATGAAGGATGTTGAGGAAGCTCAGCAGAAGATAGTTAACACCATAAGAAGACTTGAGGATGCATCTGAGATCGTTATCTCGCGTGGCGGAGGAGATGAGATAGTTGTCTAGTTCGCTGATCAAATCCTACAATGTGACCTATGGCGCGGAAAATGAAAAAAAGACAAAGCGCGTGATAGATTCTAACCAGGCCGTTTCGGAACGTATCAAGACGTTGTCCGAACTCCTGGAGACTGTCCCCGAGGATGATTTTGCCGATGAATTCAGCGAGGGACTGGATGCGGCGCAGGTAGATGCACTTCTTACCGACCAGGATGAACTTGCAGCCGAAGAGGCAAAAAACGAAGCGGCACAGAAGCTCATAGATGATGCCAATGAACAGGCAGAGCAGATAATAGGTGATGCCAACGAGCAGGCACAGCAGATCATAAATGATGCGAATGATCAGATAAAGGCTCTCGAGGAAGAGGCTAGAAAAAAGGGTCACGAGGAAGGCGTCGAAAAAGGCTACGCCGAGGGACTTGCAAGAGCCAAGGAGATCGAGAGACAGGCCGAGGAAAAATCAGCCGCACTGGATGCAGCATATGAAGCCAAGGTTGCGGAACTTGAACCGAAGTTTGTGGAGGTCCTGACTGATGTTTATTCTCATGTACTCGGCATTGACCTGTCCGGTCGAAGCGAAGTGGTCCTGAATCTCTTGAAGGATGCCATAAGGAATGTTGAAGGTACGAAGAACTTCCTGATCCATGTATCCAAAGAAGATCATGAATTTGTAAACAGTAACAGAGATACGCTGGCGGAAGGCCTCGGGACCACCGCCACGATAGAGATCATTGAAGATATAACACTGTCACCGGGCAGCAGCTTCATAGAGACCGACGGAGGCATATACGACTGCAGCCTCGGTACCGAACTGGAGCTTCTTAAAAAGGAACTGCGTATACTGTCTTATACGGAGAAATAATGGATTTTGATAAATACAAAAAGGTCTGTGAAAAGACCTTTTTTAAGAAATTGGGCAAAGTAGTCAATGTCGTCGGACTGACTATCGAGAGCAACGGACCGGATGCAAAGCTTGATGATCTGTGCAGGATCATAGTCGATGACGAAGAGGACAAATATGTCCTTGCCGAGGTTGTCGGGTTTAAGGACGGTAAGACTCTCCTGATGCCTTTTGAGACAACAGAGGGTATCGGCTTCGGATGTGTCGTCGAGAACATGGGTTATCCCCTCTCGGTGCCCGTTGGACCGGAACTTCTCGGTATGGCGCTTGACGGTATCGGAAGACCGATAGACGGGTCCGAGGTTACATGCACTCAGAGTTATCCGATCGAAGCACCTGCACCGGATCCGCTGAAGCGTGAGATCATAAGTGATATCCTGCCGCTCGGCGTCAAGGCGGTCGACGGGATAATGACGATAGGAAAAGGCCAGCGTATCGGTATATTTGCCGGTTCCGGTGTCGGAAAGAGTACGCTCCTCGGAATGTTTGCAAGAAACACCAAGGCTGATATCAATGTCATCGCTCTTATAGGAGAGCGAGGCAGGGAGGTACGTGAGTTCATAGAACGCGACCTTGGAGAAGAGGGTATGGCCAGGTCGGTCGTAGTTGTCGCGACCAGTGATAAGCCTGCACTTGTCCGACGTAAAGCCGCACAGACGGCCACAGCGATCGCGGAATATTTCCGAGACCAGGGAAAAGATGTACTTCTCATGATGGACTCTCTGACACGTTTTTCCATGGCACAGCGTGAGATAGGACTTGCCAGCGGTGAACCGCCGGTAACACGCGGATATCCGCCGAGTGTGTATGCGCAGATGCCCAAGCTCTTGGAGCGTGCGGGTTGTGATGATAAAGGCTCCATAACGGGGCTCTACACCGTGCTTGTCGATGGTGATGATTTTAACGAGCCGATAACCGATACGGCCAGATCGATACTTGACGGTCATATAATGCTCGACCGTAAGCTGGCGCACAAGAACCACTATCCCGCCATCGATGTGCTGCAGAGCATCAGCCGATGCATGAGCCAGATCGCCACCAAAGAACACAAGGCGGTCGCAAACAGGCTCAAGACCGTACTCGCAACATATACGGAGGCTGAGGACCTTATCAACATAGGAGCCTACAAGGCGGGAGCCAATCCGAACATCGATTACTCAATAGAGAAGATAGATAAGGTCAACGAGTACCTGTGCCAGGATGTGGACAGCAGGTACACGCTTGATGAAGAGATAGAGATGCTGGAAGGGATCTTCTCCGAAGATGAAGAGAACGTCGTGAAAGACTAGCCGAAGAACACTTTGTCTTTTGCGGCAAAAAGACTTGGAGCGCAAGCGCCTTTTTGCGCAAATGATCAAAGGGTTCGAGGCATAATAAGAATGGCCAGATTCAGATACAGGATGCAGAACATCCTCAACGTTAAGGAAAAGCTCGAGACACAGGCGAAGAACGAATTTGCCATCGCCGCAGCCAAAGAGCGCGAAGAAGAGGAAAAACTGAACGCCCTTATCGCACGGCGCGACGACTGTGAAGTGCAGCTGAAGGGTCTTGTCGAGTCCGAACTTGACGTCTCCTCGATCAAAGAGGCCGAGGATGCACTTGAGATCGTCAAATATTATGTGGCCCAGCAGCGGCTCAATCTTGCCGCGGCACGCCAGGAGCTTGAAGTGGCAAGAAGCAAGCTGACTGCGGCGATGCAGGATCGGAAGATGCATGAACTCCTCAAGGAGAAGCAGTTTGAAGAGTTCAAGGCGGAAGAAGCAGCCAAGGAAAGCAAAGAGATTGACGAACTTGTAAGTTACCGATTTGGAGCAGGAGAGGACGAATAGTGTCAACCGGCACTTTTAGAGGTTAACAGATGGCAGACGAAGAAGAATTAGAGGAGCTTTCTCCCAAGGAAAAAAAGAAAAGAGAAAAAGAGGCCAAGAAGGCAGCAAAAAAGGGCGGCGGTATAGACGTCCTGGCAACTGATGCCGGTGCCATGTATGCGGATGTAGACGATGAAGATGAAGGATTTTCACCGTCCGTTCTTCTTATTGTCATTTTGATCGTCCTCATATGGATAGCGATCCTGGGACTCCTGATCAAGCTTGATATTGGCGGGTTCGGCTCTAGCGTCCTGCGCCCGATCCTTAAAGACGTTCCCGTTATCAATAAGATCCTCCCCGAGCCTACGGAAATGGAAGAATATATGGGAGAATTCGACAATCTGCCCGACGCGCTTGCCGAGATCGAGAGGCTCAACAAGGAGATCGACAGACTCAAAGCCGAAGCCGCAAAGGGCGGTGATGAAGAAAACGAAGAGATCAAGGCGCTCAAGGAAGAGATCGTAAGACTCAGAACAGTCGAGGACAGCCAGGTTGAATTTCAGAAGCTCAAGACCGAATTTTACGAGGAAGTCGTGTTCTCGGACAAGGCGCCCGAGATAGAGCAGTACAAGGCATATTACGAAGAGATCGATCCCGACAACGCCGAATACCTGTACAAACAGGTCGTTCAGCAGATCGAAACCGACAAGATAATGGACGAATACGTCAAGGCATACTCCGAGATGAAGCCCAAGCAGGCAGCGGCCATCTTTGACCAGATGGGCGACAACCTTGATCTTGTGGCGAAAATCCTTGGTCACATGGACACTAATCCCCGTGCGAAGATCCTCCAGGCTATGGACAAAGACATAGCATCACGCCTGACCAAGATCATGGATCCGGATTGATAGGCAGCATCGAGAGGGATTTTCGTTAGCAGCAAAAAGACTTGGAGTGCGTTGTTACTTAGCGAGGTCCTTTCGAGCTTAGTAACGTGACGCACGGAAACGAGC
>CADCPL010000115.1 GCA_902803305.1 uncultured Lachnospiraceae bacterium | reverse complement strand
GTTCCTCTTATGGCCGTCGACCTCTATCTGTACGGCGAGGAAGACACCCATGGCGTGAAATACTGGATCACGCTCGGACTTTATCTGTTTCTTACACTCATCGCGGCTTTTTCCCGCGGGACCTACACAATGCTCGTGGCTCTTCTGCCCATCATTCTCTGCTATGTGCTTGAGATCATTCTTGCGGATGACGGCATAAAACACATCCGGCGTTCCAAAGTGATCCTGACCGTTCTTACGATAGCTGCATACGCTGTCGGAATGGGCATCGGAAAACTGACGGGATCCTCTCCGAAAGTCACAGGATATTCTCTTGTTCTTCCGCGTGAGATATTCGATAATTTTATAGACGTTTTATGGGGACACCTGAGCATATTCATGGACCGCGGTACACCTGAGGTATTTTCCGCCGAAGGGATCAGGGCGCTTATCATGCTCGGCTTTTCGGTCCTGGTCATCATACTGCTCGTGTTCAATATCCGAAATGCCTTTGGCGACAGCCCGTATGCAAACATTTTGCGGTTCCTGTCATTTGTATACATATGGAATTGTATCGTCTGCGGTCTTACGGACTGTTCCGACAGCAGTTATGCTTTCCCGGAAAGATATCTGTTCCCGGGGTTCGTTCCGCTGATCATCTCGATCCCAATAATGCTCACCTGTATGGAAAAGATAAAGCGTGGCCTTCTGCGCGGCATATTCTTTATCGCTGTATGCGTTCTTTCACTACTGACCGTATTTGCTGCGGATGCCAATATGTTCCTTTGCTTTCGCATCAACGATGATGAAACACTGGGAATGCGTGAAGTACTGTCATATGCAAAAGACAACGGCATAGACACCGTCTTCTTTTTAAATGACGACAATGCCGGCCTGATCAGCAGAAGCCTTGATCCTTCCTTAAGAGTTGTTTCGATAGAGACTCACGAAGACGGCACATATGATCTTCGGGCAAGGGAAAACTATATGTGTGCTCACGACAGAGCATACTATCACGACAACAATCTTCTTGCCGCAACATGGAATCAGCAGCCTTCCGATGTACTTCCCGAATACATGCTCAGCTCATATCAGTATGTCGGGGATGTTCGTGATTATCACCTGTACACCGCCGGATCCAACAAGTTCGATGACCGTGCCGGTTTCCCTCTTAATGATAACGTTATGAGCGAGAGCATTGATTTCTGTCACACGGAAGGATATCAGATCGCCGGCCGGACTGATCTGTACGGATATCTCGAGGCAGACGGTGATGATAATTTTATCCTGGTAAGTCCGGTTCTTGACGGACCGTTCTGCCCGTGTGATGTTACGATAAACTACGAGATGGGACACAAGACAAGTGACGAAGAATATGATCCGGGCAGTCCGCGTGCTGTCGGACAGCTTCAGATCTTAAATGCCGCTGACATGTCGGTAGAAGCCGCTGCGGATATAAACAGCAACTATGAGAGCAGCACTGTTACCGTGACCGGCCCGCAGGCGTGCTACGTTGCGGTAACGCTTAATTCCGGAGAAAAGATCACATTACATGACATTCATTTCTCGGTTCACTGAGGTATTCTCATGACGCCGTCCGCAAGATCATCGGAGACCGGCATATTATAATCAAAACACTCATGGTACGGCGAAGACGGGAAAGCATAATACCAACACTGATCACCTTCGTTCGGAAGATACACGGTGTGTCCGTACCAGTCCACTTCCCTTACATCGGCAGCCGGATAATCAATCTGTCTTATCAGATGATCGGAAAACGAGAACTGTCCGGATTCCTCAATATCGAATTTAAGAAGTTCCTTTGTACTGTAAAGTGACGGCAGGAGTATAACAGCAGATACAACAGCTGATATGACGATCGCTGCCGCTTTTTTTGATCCTATCGATGTTTCCAGTACAAATCCCATTACCATCAGCGGAAATACGAGAACCGGGCCGTATCCGTATCTGATGAGCGGTGCCTTGACCAAGTAAAAAACGATCGATGCGAGCATAACAGCCATCAGATATTTGAAGAACCATTTGGATCTGATAAAAACACATACCACGGCAACCGGAAGCGACAGCAGGAATGAAGATACGAACAGCCTCGTTGCCAGGAACTGTTCATCCCACCAGTACCTGAGCCAGTCAATAGTCGAGCCTCCCCCCGCTCCTGACGTATGGACGAGTCTGGCCCACTCACCTATCTCATTGGCATCGCTTTCAAGCGTTTCTTTGGCAAACTTCCACGGAACATCGAATAGATCAAAATGGGCAAAAGGATATACCGGCCATCCGCATATGATCACGTTACGTATAGCATAAGGAAGCACCATAAGCGCCGCAAGGCAGCCGCACAAAATGATGCTCTTCCACTGCCTCTTTTTAATAAGAATGACAAGCGGCCATATGGTAACAAGAGCAAATACCGCCGCGGACAACTTGAACCCGACGAGTGAAAACGAGCATATGGCAAGAAGACACAGTCCTGCCAGTCTGTTGTTTTCATCAGTACTATGTCCGACCTCAACAAGTCTGATCATCATCCATATGAACAGAAAGATGGTGACAAAATCGGATTCCGGAGACGTTATCTCCAGGAGACATATAAGAAAATAAAATATCGGTGCCAGTCTTATACAGGCACTGACCGCATCACATCTGCGGATCCATCCGTAAACCGCGTACATGCACAGTATCATGGAAATGAAACCGCTCATGCTATGAAGAGACTGTCCTCCCATCACATCGCGCATGCTGTACAGGGCACAGAGCGGAAAGTATGCACTGTTATATGCAAATCTGACATGGAGCAGCCCGAGCCCTTTGATGATCCCGTAGTCTTCCAGCCAGTGAATGGACTGGGCATGATAAAGCCCTGTATCATAGTGAAACGTACTTTCGGCCGTATACATGAGGTTCAGCACGAACAGGACCGCTCCTGTGACCACAAGAAGTACGCGGATGATCTTTTGAGGTGTCGTGGTGACCGCAATCTTGCGACGGGAAAACAGTTCCTCTTTGATCCTGTTTCGATCGATATACAGAGCCGCCAGACAAAATATGATCATAATGGCATTTGCCGCGATCCCGAGCCCCGAAAAAAGGCTGAAGACCTGGGCATAAACCGTAGTTATCACAAGACCTGCCACGATCCGGTCGCACCAGTTAAACGAAGGACAACTGTTCTTTACGATCAGCCCCGATATTCTCGGAAGCACAAAAAAACCGATGATATATGATGTAAGAAGAATATATATCCAGTTAATAAGCGTAATAAACATACGATCCTCCGATCAGATCACTCAACAATATTCTGCATCCACACTCCGCTTGCGGATATGGCAAATCCTATGAACACTTTTATAAGGGCGGTTCCCTCACATATCGCGTAGATACTGACTATATCAATACTCGTATATCGTGTCAGAACATATGCAAGCGGCACTCCTATAGTCATCAGAAAAGCGCTGTCAAACAGGAAAGTGATGAAGGTTTTTCCGCCTGCCCTGATGGTAAAATACAGGCTGTGGCACAATCCGAAGAGCGGCATCATGAGTCCTGTTACCCGCAGAAAATCACTTGCCAGAGCCTTTACTTCCGCAGTCGTGTTATAAAGTTCCGGAAGCAGCCCCGCCACCATATACAGTATAGACCCAACGATGATACATGAGAAGGTTACGAAAACATTTATCTTTAGACCGGTCTCCTTTGCCTCCTTCATCTTTCCCGCACCGAGGAGATGTCCCACCATGATCGCGACCGCGTCCCCGAATGCGATAAAGCATATCGCAAATACGTTAAAGAACGTGGAATTGATATTAAGCCCCGCGACAACAGCCAGCCCGCGCGTGGAATAACTCTGCTTCTGAAGTACGATACCGAACGACCACAGGAATTCGTTGAGTACAAGCGGCAGTCCCGTAACGGCTATCTTTCTCACGAGCGTTCCCGATACCCGCATTGTATTATATGCACCTATGATATAAGGTTTGATATCCCTGTGTCTGTGCGTCCAGATAATAACTATCAGTGCCTGAACGACTCTTGATATCACCGTTGCTATGGCGGCTCCGGCAACTCCGAGCACCGGAAAACCAAGCTTACCGTATATAAGTATATAGTTGAGCACAAGATTGATGAACACCGCGGCAAGACTCGCCCTCATCGGGATCACGGTCTCTCCTGTTTCGCGAAGCGTCGATGAATATACAAATTCCGCTGCCTGCGGAAAGAGTCCGGCCAGCATCAGCATCATATATGTATGCCCGTATTCAAGCGTTGCCGCAAGATTACCTGTTTCCGATCCCTCATGAAGGTAATAGGATATGATCGTCCTGTCTTTCAGTGAAAAGATCCCGATCCCCAGGATCATTATGATACCGCAGATCATGACTTTGATCCGGAATGTTTCCCTGACGCCGTCTGTATTTCCCTGTCCGAAATACTGAGCCGTAAATATACCCGCCCCGCTTATCGCTCCGAACAGGCACAGCTGGTACACAAACATAAGATCATTTACGATGGATACCCCCGAAAGCTGCTCGGTCCCGATCCTTCCAACCATCAGATTATCAAGCATATTCACGAAATTGGATATGCCGTTCTGTATCATGATCGGAAGCGCAATGGCAAACACGCTCTTATAAAACTGTCTGTTTCCTATGAATCTGTTCATAGCCTGGTCGATGGTTTCGTCTATGTTGACAAAAATGAAATCTGTATGATAGAATCTGTTACGGTTTCGCTGACGTGGCACAGTAGGTAGCGCACCGCATTGGTAGTGCGGAGGTCTCGGGTCCGATTCCCGACGTCAGCATTTGTCATGGTCGTTCAGCGATCATGACTTTTTTTTCTGTTCTTAAGTCCTCTTACAGCCCTTCTCGGAAGCCGCATCACCCTGTCTATCTTTTCGTGAAATCTTGCTTCATCCTCATAGTATTTCCCGATATAAATCCTGTTCCGTCTTATGGCCGCTGCCGGATCCTGCGAACAAACCTTGCAGAGAAAACCGGACAGATAATCTTCCTCAAGGCACTTTTTCGCAAGGCTGTCTCCGACAACTATCGGAGCCTTTACCATCTTAAGATACGCTTCATCATCGGAATCTATCTTCTCTACGTACTGCACAACTTCATCAAAGCTTGCAAAATCATGGCAGTTTATAAAGCTGTCCGGATTAAACTCCTTAGCGATATCGGGATTTCCCCAATAGATCGGGACAGTCTCCGATGCAAAGCTTTCCATGATCTTTTCTGTCGTATAACCGCGTGATCCGCTGTTCTCAATAGCTATCGAGAATTTGTATCCTTTTGAAAAATCAATCTTATCCGCAACAGGTCCGCCTACGTTATTGTGATACCTTCCGCCTGAAGCAAGCGGTTTGTACTTTTCAAGTTTTTCGATCATGATACCGCGCTCGGGGCCTGACATAGCATTGCTGATGACGTAGCTGCAGAATTTTCTGTCAAGAAGCCTATCATCAGACATCGAAGGCCTCGAAAGAGCAAGACCGCATGCACGCGGATAAAGCAGATAATGTGGCAGGCGCAGATACCTGTCATAATAAACGATATCCGGAAATCCGAGAGCGTAATCCACCAGGTTAAAATCGGGATCTATGTTCTCGCCCGTGTAGAATATCTTGGCACAGTCGTATTTCAGATGACGTCTTCCGAAAGTCGAGCAGAACACAAAATCCGGATCATCCGATATCTCAACTTCGAAATTCTTCCGAAGCGCCTGTATTATGAAATTATCGCCGGGATCAAATACATCCCAAAAATCCGTAAATGCAATTTTAATCTTTTTCATGAAAATCTTTACCGTACCTCTGACGGATCACTGCATGAAGCACACCGTATATTCCTTGAGATAGATACATCCCCATCCCTGAGCAGCAAGCGATGAAGCTATATCTGAGTGCTCGGCTTCGTTTATCACATAGACACAGCCGGCATCCGCTGTCTCGTCCGTTTGCTCGCTGACGCTTATCCCGGCGGTTTCGAACGAATCCCTATCCTTAAAATCCTCATATTCCTCGCGGGATATCCCCGCGAATAAAGCTATCATGAGATTTCTGCCCTCGAAGTTGTCCGTTACAACACGAACGGTTCTGTCCGGCATCAGCTTCATTGATGCTTTTATCGCTTCTCCCACGCTCTTATCAACCACGATACCCATCTCATGATCCGTGCTGTTATTCACTTCTGAGTTGAAGTTTTCATAGTAATAGCCTGTAAAAAACCAAAAGCAGACAAGATAAACTACCACTTCAACAGCGAACGCTCCCTTAAGATTTTCGGCCACAAACATAAGGCCCTCGATAAGTATCAGGGTTACGGCGAAAAACATTACATTTCCCTTTTGAATATCGGCCCCTTCGATAAGCAGGTCGGATACGAAGGAAGCGATTATAAACAACCATATGACAGTATGGACATCATAGTACTTCTTCCTGACGGAGGATATCACATTCTTCACGGATGAAACCGCCCCAATGATCGCTATCGGGACCGAGAACGAATATATCGCACCAAATGACGATGATATGTTAAACGGATGTCCGTCATCCCAGAACATCGCCTTGATGTTCATGATATTATCCGGAACATTCGAAAATGCAAATCCGGCAGACTTGGGGAAAGCGATCAGGAACAGGGCAAACGGCACTGCAAAACCCAACCCTATCCGCAACGCATCAGAAATGCTCATCTTCCTGATGAAAATAAGATAAATGATCGTCATGCACATGAACAACAGTACGAAAAGATATGCATATTCCGTTGTAAATAAAAGCACTCCAAACAATATCCCGGAGATGATAAGAAAATACTTTTTCGTACTTTTTATACTTTTAATCAGAAAATAAAACGCAGCCGGTGCGATC
>CADCPL010000114.1 GCA_902803305.1 uncultured Lachnospiraceae bacterium | reverse complement strand
TGATTATTTTCTCCATATAGGAATTTCTTGGGATGAGCCTCATAATATCCATTTCTCTCTTTCTGTTTGATGAGATTATTCTATCATTTCTATTAGCCATTTTCAATATTTTTTCATTTTTGGCTAATAGGTGTGTTGGCATTAAAAAACAGCACCGGACATTTGACTATCCGTTGCTGTGTAATCTATCAGCTAACCTGGGTCTCTCTTTCGTGTATATATGGTCCTTATATATTATCAGAAAATCTCTTCCATACGGGCATATATCTCTTTGAGGCGTGATGTGCTCAGATCAGTCTCGTTTAATATAGTATATCTGTCGGGACGGCTCGCCGAAGCATTCTGCCATGCCGCGACAAATATATCCTCGGTAACACCGTTAAGTGACGGCTTTACCGGAATACCGTAATGCTTAATGATCCTTTCGATCATGTCCGTATCCCTTCCCTGGAAAATGCATGCGGGGTAACTTCCCATCGCAGTTGCTATACCGTGCGCGACAACAGTCTGCTCGGAATGATTTTCTTCAAGGGCATGACAGAACAGATGCTCCGATCCGCTGCTCGGACGCGAACAGCCCGCTATCTCCATAGCCAGTCCGCCCATCACAAGCGCGTTGGTCAGCCTTTGGATGAATGCGGAGCTCTTGAGCTCTTCCGCTTCGCCGTGAATAATGCTGTCGCATGCAACATGTGATATCATGCATGCAAAATCATCAACCGCCTCGCCCGTTTTTTCTCCCGCAAGTTTCCAGTCGTACAGTGCGGTATACTTTGATATCGTATCTCCGACACCCGCCAGAAGCTGCCTGTCGGGAGCACTCTTCACAACATTGACATCAACGATTATAGCATCGGGTATCGTACATCTGAAGCTCTTTCTCGCTTTTCCCTCCGTGCCGAGAACGGCAACGGGCGATGCGAGTGAATCGTTGGACAGAGTAGTCGGCAGTGAGATCAGTTTCGTCTTTGAGACAAAAGCAGCGAACTTGGCAAGGTCAAGTACTGTTCCGCCGCCGAATCCGATAACAAGTTTGATATCCTTCATCGCGATATACTTTGCAAGTGACACGGCTGTATCATAATCCGTCTTCTGTATCAGATACAGCTCGCTCTTCGGAAAGTCTTTTTGTATCTCATCGAGGATATCACCAAATAGTCCCTTGAGGTTCTCCTCGGTGACAACGATAGTCTTGGAATTCCGCAATTCGGGAAATACATCCTTCATGCACTCGGGAATATCGCCGAAAATCCCTTCTTCAACAACAAGATGATAAGGTAATCTGAATCTGTTCATAATCTCCGTCCTCAAATCCGAAATCGCAACTTCATTATTATATCAAAAAACGCCGTAACAGGCATCATTAATGTGGCGGCGTGTTCTGATTGATGTAGTTTCCCGGATCTTCCGTATCAAAGTATCCTGTCTTATTTACAATTGCGGCGATGTCCCTGATCCTGTAATTTCCTTCTTCGATCTGTTTTTGTATGGCTTCACGGGCACCGACTCCGTATATGCTTGCAAGCGGCTGGATATGCGTTTTATCTGTTCTTGCAAAAAGAACATCCTCTCCTTCATAACACTCGCATATCTTTATGATCTCTTTATTATCATATGCTGTCATATCACAGGCGATCATAAGGACCGCATCAAACCCGTCCCGCTCTGCTTCCATAAGGACCGATGCGATGCCGCCAAGAGGGCCTGTATCTCCAAACCGGTCAGTGACGATCTTAAACCCGTCTCTTGCGATATTCTGATCGCCGCGAACTGACAGATACCTTCCGCTTACATGCTCCGGAAATACGACATCTGTCTCATCACATATCCTGTCCAGAAATGTTCTTCCGTCGCCGGGTATAATGACGGAATGCTTTTCGCATCCCATTCTCTTTGATCTTCCGCCCGCAAGCACACAGACTGCAATGGCATTTTTCTTCTCTTGTTTCATAACGCCGATAAATATGTTATACTCTCTTCGCTAATAACTCCGAGCCTCCTGACCTAAAGCTTTAGCCATGGTCATTGGGCCGCAAGTATACTTGCCGGGGTGCTGACGGAAACGGATGCGCCTTCCTTATTGAAAAGGAGTAACAATGAAAAGAATATCGCTTGAGCAGCTGATCCTCGCAGCCCTTTGCTGCGATTGTGGTTTGGTTGCCAAGAAACTTATCTCACCCGCGGCTAATATTGTCACGGAATTTCTTCATATACCCGGCGGCATCGCTACGTCATTTTCCCTTATGTTTCTCGTAGTGGGAGCCGCACTTATCAGATGCAGGGGATGTGCCACATTAATGGCCATCGTGCAGAGCATCCTCGCATTCTCATTCGGTATGACCGGAAGCATGGGCGCTCTGGCCCCTATTGCTTACATTTTTCCCGGAATAATAATTGATATCTGTCTTATCATCTCACGAAAGATCCGTCAAAATCCGGCATCAGGAATAGTATGCGCATCCGTCCTGTCTTCGGTATGCGCCTGTCTTGTTGCCAATGTTCTCGTATTTAACCTCGGCGGGATAGTCCTGTTGCTGTATGTATTTGTTTCAGCCACAAGCGGTTCGGTCTGCTCACTGATCGCATATACCCTGATCGAAAGACTGAATCCTCTTATAGAAAAAAACACAT
>CADCPL010000113.1 GCA_902803305.1 uncultured Lachnospiraceae bacterium | reverse complement strand
TCTCGGTGGTTTCATCACTCATTCCATTGAAAAACTGAAGAAGATAGGCGTTCCTTTTGTACTTAGTACCATACCGCTTTCAGAAGATTCGGACGGATATTATTCATCCGTGTCTGTAGATGATGTGGAGGAAAGCCGCAAGATAGTGGATTATCTTATAAGAAAAGGGCATAAGAGGATCGCTTTTCTCGGAGCTGCAGATACGGATACATCCATCGGGAAACTACGACTTGACGGATATCTTAAGGCACTTTGTGATGCTGGCATCAAGCCGGATCCGAAGCTTATATGGCATTCGGATGAATCGTTTGATACATACAACATGCAGAACGGTTATGAGATGATGAAGAGCAAACTTCGCAGGAAGCCCGACTATACGGCGGTTTTTGCGATAGCAGATACTCTTGCGATAGGAGCGCTGAAAGCTCTTCGTGAAAAAGGCCTTAGTGTTCCTGATGACATATCTGTTGTAGGATACGACGGAATAGACATGGGAACATTCTGCGCGCCTACACTGACTACCATATCACAGCCGTTTGAAGACATGGCCCGCAGGACATGCGAGATATTGTTTGACGTGATAAGGCACGGGGCTTCTCACTGCAAGGTTATAATGGAGGGAGAGATAACAGAGAGAGAATCCGTAAAAAATCTATCAAATATGCCATTTTTATAGAATATTTCTATTTTCTGTGCTATACTGACAATACAAATAGTATGACACCTTACGAGGGAGGTGACATTATGTATAAACCGAGAGATTACAGTAAACCTATGACAATAAAATTCAAAGGCATTCAGGGGTTAAGAGCTTATATAAAGCTCCTTAAAACGCCGCCAATAAAGTACGATGCAAACCAAAAAGCGGAGGAAGCTCTCCAAGCATTAAGAAAGCAAGGGGCTAAGTTATGAGTGATCCATTTTATTGTGAACTTCTTCGCGCCAACCAAAACAACCGTACGTTAATACAAGATTTCACAGTATATCGGGAAGCTGAATACTCGCAGCTTCCCGATAAAATTGTTGGTCTTGAAGCATACCTGAAAATGTGTGCTTGGAACGACGATGAGGATGATCTTGTTAAGATCTATCTTATCAAAGACTCAAAGACTGATGATATAGTCGCGTATTTTGGTCTTAAAGCGGGTATGTTGGCCGCAAATATGGAAGAAGCTATCCCAATCAACGAACAGCACGCCCTTTTCAAAGCGGAAGGTGTCAAGATATTCCCTGAGGTTTTGCCGGGCATTGAAATATCTCACTTTGCTGTCAATGATAAGTACAGAGAAAAACTCAGCGATGGAGGTGCACCCGTTCGTGGGCTTGGAAGATACCTTTTCCCGAAATACATTTATCCTATTATTATGGATGTGGGAGCTAAGATTGGAATTCACATGATCTATCTGTATGCTGCAGGCGATGATGCCCTTGTATCCTATTACAAGGATGCCTTTGATTTCCGAGAAATGACTGAAAAAGACCAATACACGCCATTGGAACCGGAATATGATGGTGGATGTACTTTTATGTATCAGAGGTTCTACTCCTCATAACTGGAAGAGCTGATTGCGACTTAGTAAAATATAGGAAAAAGTTGAAACCAAGTTGAAACCAAACTGAAAACGGACACTGCAAGGCTTTCACCTTTCCCTTAAAATCAACGGTATTAGCGGGTTCAAAAAAACGGATTGTTGCTTCGAGTCCCACTATCCACCTATCGATTTCCCCGTAAATTTTGATTTGCGGGGATTTTCTTTTCGAAAAATGCTGTATTGCAAGGGTGACTTTTTTTGCTTATAATCAGAAGCACATTGAAACCGCAGGCTTTTTGCGGCAGTAACTGCCATCCGGATGATTCCTGATAAAAGATGGAAAAATTCGTAACAAAAATCAGTCAAAAAAAACGGTAATGAATTATAATTCACGCCAAACATCAATTCACATAGGACTTAACGATTCCGAAACAGGAGAGCAGAAGTTTGATACCGAAAAGTATCTTTCGGTTCTGAAAACCGTGTGCCTGAACTATAGGGTGGCCTTTTCCGTTCAGGTCATAAATGGCGGATATTTTCATGATGACGGCCGTTACACCGAGGAAAACACTTTGGTGCTTGTGCTCGTTGATGTTCCGGAAGAGACAGTAAACGAGATAGCAAAAGATCTCTGCGCCTTTTTTCATCAGGAGAGCGTCATGGTTTCATTTTCCAGCAAAGCCGTATACTTTGTCAAAGAAAGTCTTTGAATATTCTGTTTCGGAATAATTCTTTGAGTTTTCTTTGTATCGACATATGAGGGAATCGGTGGTATAATATAAAGTTAACGACACTTACAGGCTGCGTCGGGAAATGCAGCATGGGAATAGAAGTTATAATGGAGCACAATTAATAACAGAACAAGGAGATGCAACATGAGAAAAACAGCACTAAGAATTATCGGCATGGTACTGGCAGTCATTATGGTGTTCTTGTCGGTAGGCGAAGCATTGCCCGCATATGCGGAAGAGGCTGCGCAGCCCAACGAGATCGAGGATCATTACGAAATAAAGGGCATAACGTACTATAATGCTTATTCAAAAAATATTGCCAGCGACAAGCTCTTCTACGAGGATCTTATCAATCACAGAAGCGATTATCTTGACGGCTACACACTGGGCGAGCTGTGGATGATGGTGGCTATTGGTATCATCCCGGATGATCAATTCTCGACAGACCGTCAACATACTGAGAGTTACAGGAAAGATTTAATTGAATCAACAGTAGGAAAAAAAGATCCCCAGTATTTTCCGGAAGCTCAATACATAAGTAGCAGAAAACGCGTAGAGGAAAGTGTTTCCAACACCTTCAGCGTCGACTCTAAATTTATAAATGTATCGTTTACAAACTTTAAGCTCTCTCCGCTTCTGCCGGATGCATCCTTCGAAAACAACTATGTTTCATCGGAATCCGGATATAAGGATAAGAACGGAGATAAGGCAGCACAGATCCAAAATAAAGAAATAAGGGATGTTACGGCAACAATTACCCAATCAGAGGGAGGTTCGGTGAGCCTGTCCAGTACGGTAAGTCACTCCAGCTCCTATACATATGAGGAGGGAGTTGAGATCGGTGCCGAGGAGGATTTTGTATTTGCCAAGGTCAGCGAGAAGGTAAGCTTCAAGGCGACTCAGGCGGTGCAGGATGGCTGGTCAAATACAAAAACAAACACCCAGAATTATAATAATTCAGAATCTGTAACCGTTACCGTTCCGGCTCATTCCGTAATGATGGTTCAGAAATATACAACAGACGCTTCCATTCATACCAGGTATAACTGCCCTGTTGCGCTTACATATGATGTAGAGATTGGCTGGGGTCCCTTACCGGATTACGCTGAAAAAAACACCAAGTTTAAATTCGGAAGCAATGCCCGTACAAACCTTAATCACCGTGCTTTTGAGGAGGGTGTAAGAGACGGGCATGATGATGAGGGGATCACATGGTCGAAGGCTCTGAACATCGATGAGATAAAAAAGGCGACCGAGCTCATCACCACCCATGTTCCGATGTCCGGAACCGGGGCAAGCTTTACACAGACCATGAAGGCCGAGGGTTTTAAGATAGACGAAGCCATGCCTATGTATCCCTTGGAGCGAATCAAGCTGATGCCGCCGGGATATTCCTTCATAGAGAACAAGCAGGTAGACTATAATAATCTTCAGTACTATACAGCCAACATGAAGATCGGAGATTCTATCACACCGGACAGCCTGGTGGTTAAAGGATACGACAGGGATGACGTGCCATACTGCAAGTTCGCCAAGGCCTGCGGAGGCTGGTATATTGGCGACGAAAACGGCAAAGAGCTTGAAGAGAGTGAAGCCCCCGTTGTCCTGAAGAAAGGAGTCGGGCAGGCCAGATACCAGGCTGTGAAGACCGGCACCTGCTACCTTATATACAGGATAGACGAGGAAAAGGCCAAATACAACTCCTACGAGAGCGAGCATATCTATGCGACGAACGAGAGTCTTAAATCAACAGCAGCCCTTAAGCTTGTTGTCGGCAGCAGCCAGGCTGATGATGCCTATACATTCAAGATAACAGGCGGCTATATAGGAAGTGTGGGAGCTGAGGCCGAGAGCATAGAGGGCGAGGGCAAGCTGTCAGCGACGGTTAAGGACAAGAGCGGTAAAGAAGTAGAGTATAAATGGAAATCGACAGAGAAGAAAGAGGACGGCATAGACCTTGCTGCGGACGGAACAGTCACCTTCAGTAAGGCCGGCACCTACCATGTAAAGGTATACGTAGAGGATAGCAACTACGAGTCTGAACCGGTGGAGATAAGAGCAGAAGAAGTCAAGGCGGAAATAACTGCGCCGAAGCCTGCCGCAAACGTCTATGACGGCACCGAGAAGGAGCTGGTAACCGCGGGATCCATCGAGGGTGATGGAAGGATGGTTTATGCCCTGAGTCAGAGGGATAGTGATACTTCGGAGCTTGGGTTTAGCGAACAGATCCCGCAGGCAACAGATGCCGGAGAATACAAGGTCTGGTACAAGGCTGTAGATGCATCCAACAAGGATCTGACGACGGAAGCATGTGTTACTGCATTTATCAGCAAGGCAGAGTACAAAGGAGAGACTAAGCCTAATGTCACAATGCAACCCGGGGAGACCGAGAAAACCATTGATCTTACAGCCTTTCTTCCTAAAGTTACGACCGGACTGACACTTGGTGAACCTGTGACGGATGGATTGAGCTATAAGGATAAGCCTGCTATCAGTAAGGGTGAGGACAATGATAAGTATGAGCTTAGCTATGCCTTAAGCTCCGAGACGACAGGAACCGGCAGCATTACGATACCTGTCAAAACGGACAATTACGAGGACTATAATATAACGATAACCATACGTCTGTCAGCGCCCTTTGTTAAGGAGCCTGTATCATCAGTGACACTTAGCAGTAAGAAATTGGACGTGGGTACAGGTGAGACCGTAAAAATTCTCGCAGACGTCCTTCCCAGAACGGCAGTGCAGAAGCTTGAATGGGCTGCGGATAATGAAAATGTAGAAGTTATCATGGAGCCGGATACGCAGGCTGCATACGTAACAGGAAAGAAGGCCGGAACCGCCAAGGTAACGGCGACTGCTACGGATGGCAGCAGGAAGAAGGCGGTATGTTCCGTTAAGGTAGGTACCCCGGTAGGTGATTTTAAGATTTTCGGGAAGAATGGCGCAAAAGAGCTGGCCGTAGGAAAGAGTCTTCCGATGGCAGTTGGCTGGAGCAGCGGCAAACCGCAGAATTCGGGTATTATATGGCAGGTTGATGATGATTTTGCTGCCACTATCTCCGATAAGGGCGTGCTCACGGGACGGCATGAAGGAGTGGTGAAGGTATATGCCATCAGCAGGGCTGACCAGGGTATTATAAGAACATGCGACATTACAGTCTATAATCCGGTAAAAAAAGCAGGACTCAGCGCTACGAAGGGTGTCGTGAGCAGAAGTAGTAATGCAAAAGCTCTGGTGCTGAGCGCTTATGCATCCGGAGTGGAAGACAGCATGATAGAAAACAGCGCTACCGGCGCTACTTTAGGGCAGAAGCCTTCTGTTAAATTCAGTGTGGATGATAAGTACAAGGACTACCTGACTCTGACTCCTGTTAAAGACGACAGTACGTCGGTTATGATAACAGCAGCGGCAGGAAATGAAACTGTCAGGAATATTCCCGTAAAGGCCACTATCAAAGCTTATAATAATTATGAGAAGACCCTGACCTGCAAGGTAACTGTTCAGGATGCCAACCCTCTTAAGAAGCTAAAGCTTAACAAGAAGAAGCTGTCGGTTGGAGAGGGCTGTATTGATGACACGCTCACTGTAAGTCTTGATCCCGTCAATCCTGATGGAGCCGGCGTTGAGTGGACAAGCAGCGCCGAAAACGTTGCAACGGTTGCCGGAAACGGCGCAGTGAAAGGACTTAAGGCAGGAACTGCAGTAATAACCGCCAAGGCCGGAGGCATCAAAGCTTCCTGCAATGTAACGGTTACTCCCAAGATAACGCAGCTGACCCTTACCAACAAAGATGCATTAACCGATAGCGGACTGGCCGTAGGTAAAACATTCAGGTTAAATGCAGATACCGGTTCAGGCTCCGGAAAATCTTCTTCCGGGATCGAATGGATCAGCACCAATGATTCGGTAGCTACGGTGGATAAAAACGGTGTTGTTAAGGCGCTTAAGCCGGGCAGGGTGTGGATCTTTGCCACAGTCAACGCAAATGCGGAAGATTTCAATGACATGAAATATGAGCTTGTGGACTTAACGACATACATTCCGGTTAAGAGTATAAAGCTTGACAAGAGTAAGATGGAGCTTAGTACCGTAGGAGACAACCGTTATGGCAAGATCACCGTGGTAAAAGTGCTTCCTGAAACCGTAGACAATCGAAATATCAAATGGACGGCAGGATCGCCAATAGTTAGGCTTGCGGCCATATCAGAGTATGACGGTCCAACAGAAGAGGCATTTTCTGATGCAGGCCAGAGCGTAACCACCGGGGATGGCCAGGTGCTGGCTGTCATGGGAGAGGCTACCGGCACGGTCACCATTACAGGCGTGGCTCAGGACGGCTCCAACAAGAAGGTTACCTGCAAGGTGATCGTAAGATAATAAGCGGAAGAAGAACTAAAATAGGAGATGAAAAGTAAGTATCCCTGTAAATATTTTCACAGGGATACTTACTCGCCCCGGTTGAAATTCTTTTTGACGTAATGCGATTGTCCTGCTATAATCCCATCTTTGACAGTCTAAATGCGAGGATAGCCAGTAATACTGGGCAAACCTCGCATTTTAAAATGGGCAAAAGTGTAGTTATACATTAATATTTTTTCAAGGGTCGTGGCTAGCGGCAGCCTTGACAAATGGATCGGGATATTATAGAAGTAGCTAAGCCCGAATCAAGGGATTTAGCGGCCTTTGGCCGTTACTTCCATTCAGAGATTTCGGGCTCGTCCCGAAATCATCCTTTTTGAAAAGATCAGCAGTTCTATTTCTTTTTTGATTCGCGGATCACCTTTTTCATGTTCATATCTGTGATGATCTCGTAGTCCGTACGGAATCCACATACTGCATGAAGATCGTCTGTCAGATCCGTCCGTGTATAAGCGGGATTATATCCAAGCTTTTCCCCGGGGCGGTGCATGTTCATCTCCCGAAGCGTGTCTACTATCTGTTCAACGGTGTACTTCTCATTTAACTTTTTTTCAAGTATCTCAAATGCCTTCTCATAACAATGGAGATCGTCTACTGGGATGATACCGTTATAATGATAATGACCAAAAGGTCCTGCTATAGGTTTTATGGCAACGAGATCATTGCGATCTACTATGCTCACAAAACAAAGGGCATGGTAGGTATAGATAAGGATAATGTCCTTGGGCTTCTTACTTCGAACACACGAGTTATGCATGATCATAACACACTGAATTACAACAAAAAGTTTCACTATGAAAATCTGGAATGCAATCAGCACCTGCAACGGGATTGTCAGAAAACACAGATGATACCCAGCATAAATGGTCCGCGAAATTAAAGAAACTTATTGGTACTGCGATAGCTGACAGGGATAAAGCAATACTTAACAAAGAAAATGCCTTTGATGCTCATTATATAGAGGCGTTCCATAACAAAGTAAACGAATATCTCTCCGATGGATGGACAGATAATGAAGATGATAAAGAGAAATATGGTGCAAAAGAAGAAAGAGCATTGCTTCGGAGGATAGAGAAGCTCCGGAAGAATTACTTCATGTGGCTTGAAGATTTCAGTATTCCAACAACAAACAATCTTTCTGAAAGATCCCTCAGATCGATTAAATCACATATGAAAGCATCCGGGCAGTTTGAAACAGTCGAATCTGCCGATTGGTATGCGCTCATTCATACATACACTGAGACATGCAGAAGAAACGGGCTGAACGAGATACAGGCACTTCAAAGACTGTGCGAGGGCAAGCCCTACACGGTTCAAGAGATCTTTTCTAAATCCCCACCCTGTTAAAACAATTGAATACTTGTTTTCATCCAAGAGGTACGGGAAAGGTATCAAATCCCGCCCATCAATGAGGTGTCCCTATTTTTCTGTGAATAGTAACGAAAAAAGTGCAGTGAGAGAGAAAAATCTGTTAATGTAAGGAAAATATTGACTCAGGGCGGAAAAACACGGTAAAATTAAATACTGTGGAGAAATGAGGTACCCTTATGAGATCAAACGCCGACAAACTGATCAAAGCTTGTGTGTTCGTTTATTTCATCATGCTCATTCTGACCTTGAGTCATGTCTTTTTTTATACCGATATGCAGGAGTTCATGCGCGCGGACAAAGAAGCTGCAAATCGGGATTATTCACGGGATTGGATCCTTGATTCGGGTGAAACCATCAAGATCGATGCGATCACCGCAGGGGGGCTTGGCGGTAGGATTGCGGCATCCAAGACTTTGCCCGCCAAGATGCACGAAACGGATTCGATTTATTTTTCCACAAGCAATCTGAATTTTATCGTATATGTAAATGGCGATGAGATATATTCATTTAACACTGAGGAGAACCTGACAGGTACCGGTGATGGTATCTCCTATCATATGATAGGGTTGGGGACCAAGGATGAAGGTGGTTTGATCCGTATAGAGGCTGAGACGGCTTTTGACGACAAACATGGCGGACAGATCAATGAGATGCAGTTCGGTGCCGAGGAGCTGTACCGATATTCCATAATGAGACGTAATGTCACGGGAATGAACCTGTCTATCCTGATGGTAATATTCGGAGTGGTCATAATAGCTTTCTTTTTCGGAATGTCCTACAAGAACCCGATGATGCGTTCGCTTTGGGCACTCGGGCTTTCCGCTATTCTTTTCGGATTATGGAGTCTGTGTGATACGGGCCTGCCGCAGCTTCTGACCGGCAGTACATATGCATCGCGTGAGATCGTGTATCTCATACTGCATCTTGCCGGTTTTCCGATGATCTATTTCGTAAATTCCAAAACAAAACAAAAAAAGAAGATATATCCGTATCTGTCATTCCTGTTTATGGTTTTATGTCTGGGATGGATCTTAGCTGCCAGACTTGTGTATGGGATCGACATGCACAAACTGGTCACGACGATCTATCTTTCATATGCAGCTCAGCTTATCCTGCTGCTTGTCATGTTGATAGACAATGAGATCTACTGTCAAAAAAGATCACTAT
>CADCPL010000112.1 GCA_902803305.1 uncultured Lachnospiraceae bacterium | reverse complement strand
GCATCCGCCGGGATATCCAGTAACTGCGGTGAAGGTACGTTCGGACTGATCTATCTCATCAAGGGTAATCACAATTATAATCTCGGTCCGATCTTTGCAAAAGCAAATGAGGAATTCGAAGATGTTGAAGAATACGATAATGATCAATCGAACGGTATAGGGGAAGAAAGATCAGATACAGCACCGGAGGAAATTACAGAGGATAAACAGAGTTCTGATAAATGGTACGATAATATTCACGGGATAGACTCTGCAACTGCTATTAAGAACAGCGGATCCGAAGAATCATTCCTGTCGGTGATTCGGATATACTACGATTCATATGAAGCCAAGTCCGGTGAGATACAGGGATTCTATGATTCCAAGGATTGGGAGAACTATACGATAAAAGTCCATGCACTAAAGAGCAGTTCCCGACTTGTTGGTGCTCTTTCGCTCGGAAGAGATTGTGAAGCCCTTGAGATGGCCGGCAAGAATAATGATACTACCTATATTACAGCCAATCATGATACAATGATGGATGAATATCGTGCCATAAGGGATGAACTCGCCCCCATGCTCGGAAAACATGAAGATCTTCCGGAAATTCCGCAAGACATGCTGGCAGATGCATATGCGGGACTTGCCGAATTTTCACAGAGCATGGATTACGAGCTGGCTAAGATGGTAACGGATTCGGTCAAAGAATACAAACTGCCGCCGGAAGATGAAGAAAGGTTCGAGAGATTACAGATCAAACTTTCCCGGTTGGATTGGGATGGTATAAAAGAAATAATTAATGAGGTTTAATAGCGGAGGTTTAAAGTATGTACAAGAGAATGCTTATAGTTGCAGCCGCAGAAGGGTTCATAATCAAAGGCCTTGAGACTAAGCTCAAGGGTATCGGTATAGAGTCGCGATTCTCGACTTTCAAGATGAAGGATATAGAGAATAAATGCGAGAACACAGATCTGGTTTTCATATTTACGGATGAATCTATCGGAGATTATGCCGAGACTCTCGTATATATAAAGGACCGCTGCTCGGATAACGACGAACAGGTCATTGTGATAGGTACCAAAGAGGAATACGATACGGTAAAAGGCTTTATACCGGAGAGTAATATTCATAAGCTCTTTGAGAGACCGCTCGATATGGAGAAGCTGATTTACGAGGTGCAGATCTACATTGATGAAGATGCGCAGAAGTCAAGAAAAAAGAGCATTCTGATAGTGGATGATGACGTGGCATATATGAGTATGATCATGGAATGGCTAAGAGACAAGTACCGTGTATCACTTGCCAATTCCGGTATGCAGGCAATCACGTGGCTGGCCAAGAATCACGCAGATCTTATTCTTCTTGACTATGAGATGCCGATAACGCCGGGACCTCAGGTGCTTGAAATGATAAGATCTGATGCGGCAACAGCGGATATTCCCGTTATGTTCCTGACAGGTAAAGGTGACAAGGAAAGCATAATGAAAGTACTTGCTCTCAAGCCTGTAGGATATCAGCTTAAGACGATAGAGAGAAATCAGCTGCGTGAGAATATCGCCAATTATTTTGCATCACAGAAAGGTAAATGATCAAATACGATAGACCATGGAATATATTGACTGCAGAGAATGTGAACAGCATATGAACTCGTTTATCGAGAACAGACTGGTTGGAGAGAACCTATGGCAGTTCCTTACGCATGTGGAACAGTGCAGCGAGTGCTTTGAGGAACTTGAGATCAGGTATCTTATAGCCGAGGCTATAGGCAGACTTGAAAACGGCGAGTCCATAAATCTTCGGAACGAGCTCTTCAGAAAGATAAAGCTGGCAAAGCGCGCAATGTATTTTCATTATTTCAATGAAGATGTACGAAGGATACTCAAGATCATTTCTCTGATAATCATTGTTTATGAACTTTTCGGATTTACATCGATGTTTTTCGGAATAGCGATATAGGATATGTCATGAGTGAAAAACTTGTTCTTATAGACGGAAACAGCATAATCAACAGGGCTTTTTTCGGTTTACCCGATCTGACAAATGCAAAAGGGATCCATACAAACGCCATATACGGGTTCCTGAATATACTTTTCCGCATTCTTAATGAGGAGAATGCGGATTATCTTGTTGTGGCATTTGACGTTCATGCTCCCACATTCAGGCATGAGATGTATGAAGCATATAAAGGCACAAGAGCCGGAATGCCGGATGAACTTCGGCAGCAGGTACCGATACTGAAACAGCTGCTTGCCGCGATGGGAATCGTGACTATGGAAAAGGCAGGGCTGGAAGCTGATGATATACTCGGAACCCTTGCAAGACGAGGAGAAAAGGCAGGATTCGATGTTACGCTGGTATCAGGGGACAGGGACCTTCTGCAGATCGCCACGGACAGGATACTGATAAGGATCCCCAAGACAAAGGGCGGCAAGACCGAGATAGAGAACTACCATACCAAGGACGTTATAGAAAAATACGGACTGACCCCGCTTCAGATAATAGAGCTGAAGGGCCTTATGGGAGATTCGTCCGATAACATCCCGGGTGTTCCGAAGATAGGAGAGAAGACTGCCACAGCTCTTCTGACCGAGTATCAGACGATCGATAATCTGAAAGATCACATAGATGAGATATCAAAGAAATCGGTAAGAGAAACGCTCACCGAAAATTTTGACATGGCGATCATGTCACGAAAGCTTGCAACGATCGAGACGGATGCGGATATTGAACTAGATTTTTCCGATGCGAGACTCGGAAATATATATACCGGTGAAGCATATGTCATTGTTAAGGATCTCGGTTTCAAGAACCTGTTGTCGCGTTTTGAACAGGCAGAAGTGAAGGTTGACAATAGTTACAAGGACTCATTTAAAACTGCGGATACGGATCCCGAGAAGATATTTGATGATATTACAGCCGGAGATCGGATAGGATTATATATCAGTGAGGTCGGGACCTCTGTCTGTTTTTCAAAGGACAGGACCGTATTCATCCCGAGTTCCTTAATGTCCACCGAACGATCGGCCGTCATCATCGGGAAAAAAGTAGTTGATGAAGGTTTGAATGTCATAACTTTTAATCTTAAATCCCAGCTCGGATTTTTTGATACGGTTTTTAGCTGTGATACCGTCAAACAGCATTTTACCGATATAGGGATAGCGGCATATCTGTGTAATCCGCTAAAGAATGACTATACGATAGAAGATGTCGCAAATGAGTATTGTAACAGCATCATAAAGAGTGCGGATGAAGTGCTCGGAAAAAGAAGCATCTCCGAAGCTTATATGGTTTCGGCTGATGATATTGTCGAATACTCATGCACATATGCATATATGTGCTTCATGGCATATTCACCCGTCATGTCACGCCTGGATGAATATGGTATGAGATCACTGTTCTTTGATATAGAGATGCCTCTTATTCCATGCCTGTATGACATGGAGCGCCTCGGGATCAAAATGATACCTGCGCAGCTTAGGGCATACGGTGAAAACCTTGCTTCTCAGATCCAAGAGCTTGAAAGCAGTATTCATCGTGAAGCAGGGGAAGAGTTCAATATCAATTCACCCAAGCAGCTCGGAGAGATATTATTCGTCAAGATGGGTATACCGGGCGGGAAAAAGACAAAAAGCGGTTATTCAACCGCGGCCGAGGTGCTTGAAAAACTGGCGCCGGAATATCCGTTCGTATCACATATACTTGAATACCGCGCAGTATCAAAGCTGAAGTCAACATATGCGGACGGGCTTCTGACGTGCGTAGCCGGAGACGGAAGGATCCACTCGAAATTCCATCAGACGATCACTGCAACCGGAAGGATATCAAGTACCGAGCCCAACCTTCAGAACATACCCATCAGGATGGAGCAGGGACGAACGATCAGAAAATTCTTTGTTCCGGAGGACGGATGCTGCTTTATAGATGCCGATTATTCACAGATAGAACTGAGGATCATGGCACACCTGAGTCAGGATGCGTCGCTTGTTGAAGCGTTTAATACAGGTGCGGATATCCATTCCACGACAGCTTCCAAGGTTTTTCATGTGCCGATCGAAGATGTGACGCCGACTATGAGGCGAAATGCCAAGGCCGTCAATTTCGGGATAATCTACGGCATCAGTGCGTTCGGACTATCGGAAGATCTGAACATATCGAGAAAAGAAGCAAAGGAGTTCATTGATGAATACTTTGCGACTTTCCCCGATGTTAAGAAGTATCTGGACACTCAGGTTGAAGAGGCCAGGAAACAGGGTTATGTTGCAACCGAGTTCGGAAGGAGACGGCCGCTCCCCGAGCTTTCAAGTTCAAACTTCATGCAGAGATCTTTCGGAGAGAGGGTCGCAATGAACGCTCCGATACAGGGGACTGCTGCGGATATCATGAAGATAGCCATGATAAAAGTAAGGGATCGCCTTGAAAAGGAAGGACTTGATTCAAGAGTCATCCTGCAGGTTCATGACGAACTTCTTCTTGAGGTCCCGATCGCAGAGGCGGATAAGGTAGAGAGGCTTCTGGCCGAAGAAATGGAAAATGCCGTTGATTTCTCGGTGCCCATGAAGGTGGAAACTTCTCGCGGAAATACATGGTACGAAGCAAAATAATATGAAGATCATCGGGATAACCGGCGGAGTGGGAGCCGGAAAAACAGAAGTCATAAAGATGATAGAGCAGCTTTGCAGCTGTATTGTTGTAACAGCCGACAGACTGGCGCGAAAGCTTGAACAAAAGGGCGAGGTGTGTTTTGAGCCGCTTTTGGATCTTCTGGGAGATGAGGTGCTCGATGAAAACGGTGAGATAGATGCGGCAAAGATGGCCCGTATGATATTTGCCCCCGGAGCCGAGGATCTCCTTGCCGGCGTCAATGCCATAGTCCATCCTGCTGTAAAGACGCGCATTCTTCAAATGATCCGGGAGGAAGAGAAGAAGGGCACGGATTATTTTTTTATTGAGGCGGCTCTTTTAATTGAGGATCATTATGATACAATAGTCGATGAAATGTGGTATATTTATGCGGATGAGGATACGAGGAGAAAGCGTCTGAAGGAAAGCAGAGGATACAGTGACAGTAAGATAGATGATATATTTGCTTCCCAGAGCAGTGATGATGTATTCAGACGCTTTTGCAGCGTTGTGATAGATAACTCCGGAAGTATTGAAGATACAAAGATACAACTTACAGAATTGTTTGATGTGAGGTAAACAAGTGGCAGAGAGAAAGAAGAATCCCGGACAGCTTGTGTTCGGTCTGGATATAGGTACAAGAAGTGTCGTGGGGACGGTGGGATACCGTACCGGAGAGACGTTTCACGTTGTCGCACAGTGCGAGAGACAGCATGACACAAGATCGATGCTTGACGGACAGATACACGACATAGAAAGAGTCGGACGTACCATTAAGGAAGTAAAAGAGGATCTTGAAGCGATAATAGGCAAGCAGCTTCATGAAGTATGTATAGCTGCCGCAGGTCGTGTCCTTAAAACGATCAACTCTTCGGCCACTCTTGATTTTACTGAAGAAACTACGATCGACGCGGAGCATGTATATACGCTTGAGATGCTCGGCGTTGAGAAGGCATATGAGGATTTTCAGGCTGCCAACAATACCGACATGAAGTTCTACTGCGTCGGCTATACCGTTGTTAAATATTATATGAACGGATACGCTATTTCGACGCTCGAGAGACACAAGGCAAATAACATATCCGTTGATCTTATAGCGACTTTCCTGCCCGATGATGTTGTGGACGGTCTGTACAAGGCTGTTGAGATCGCGGATCTTGAGGTCGCTAATCTCACACTGGAGCCAATCGCAGCGATGACAGCGGCGATCCCGCAAATGTACATGATGCTCAATATCGCGCTTGTTGATGTGGGCGCCGGTACAAGTGATATTTCCATCACAAAAGACGGAAGCATCATCGCATACGGAATGATACCGAAGGCCGGAGATGAGCTTACCGAGGTCATAGCAAAATCTCTGCTTGTTGATTTTAACGAAGCGGAGCATATAAAGATCGATTCGGGAAAGAAAGCTCCTATCAAGTTTACCGACATCATGGGCCTTGAACATAAGGTTGAACCGAAGGAAGTTCACAAGATGGCACAGCCCGTTATTGCCGATATCACAAAAGATATTTCGGACAAGATCAAGGAGCTTAACGGAGACAGACCCGTATCGGCGGTCTTTGTTGTCGGAGGCGGCGGAAAGATCACCGGATTTACCGAGGCGCTTGCCAAAGAAATGGGTATAATGGCAGAGCGTGTGGCGCTTCGCGGAGAGGAAGTCTTAAAAGAAGTTGATTATCAGTTCAGCGGAGCAAAGCTTGACAGCGCATATGTCACACCGATCGGAATATGCCTGAATTTCTATGATCAGAAGAACAATTTCATCTTTGTAACGTTTAATGAAAAACGCGTAAAGCTTTACGATAACGGACATCTGACGATAGCGGATGCCGCAATGCAGGCGGGATTCCCGAATGAAGGACTGTTCCCGAAGCGAGGGCCCGAGCTTAACTTCTTTGTTAACGGAAAGCCTCATGTTGTAAGAGGACAGATAGGAGAAGGAGCCGTTGTTAAGCTGAACGGCAAGGAAGTAAGCCTTACATCACCGATCGTTGCTGGAGACAGGATAACCGTTGAAGAATCAACGGAAGGAGAGGCAGCGACTGCATCGATCGGTTCGCTTCTCGAATACGGAAGTACCATATCGGTCATCGTTAATGACAAGAAGATTGAGCTTCCCAAGTTTGCAGAAGTTAACGGAAACCTTCAGTCTGAGTTTTACGATATCCAAAATAATGACGATATCAAGATGCTCAATTATTACACGGTATCGCAGATCATCGAGTTCATGGATGTGATACTCAATCCCGACATGAACATCTACGTCAATAACAAGAAGGCTGATAAGGATACGCTCTGCTACGATAACTTCTCCGTCATATGGACTATGGAGGATCTTAACCTGTCCGATGTATCCGATGAAGAGGTTGAGACTGCCAAGGCAAGCATCAATCAGAAGGCTCCCGCCAAAAAGATCGAGACCTATGAAGATGCAGTCGAGGCCGAATCCATAGAGAACAGCGAATATGCCGACGACGGAACTCTCGATGAGGAGTATGTTGAGTACAAACAGCAGAAAGAAGAACAGAAGCGCAGGGAAGAAGAAGCCAACTATCAGACCGTGACCGTGTTTGTCAACGGAGATCCCGTCACGATGGACAACAAACCGGGATACGTATTTGTCGATATATTCGAGTATATTGATTTTGATCTCAAGAACAGACCTAAAGGAAAAGGGATCGTTACAGAACTTAACAGTAAGAAGGCGGTGTTCTCGGAGCCGCTCAAGGATGGGGATTTCCTGGATATACGCTGGGAATAGGCAGATAGGAGGGGCCCGCTTGCGGGAAGAACCTGTCTGCACCGCGAGCCCCTATCGCCGAAGGCGATTCAAATGGGCGAGCGTCCTTAAAATTACATAAACAATAATAGGGGTGAGTATAATTATGAGGTTATGCAGCATTGCAAGTGGGAGCAGCGGAAACTGCATCTACGTGGGGACGGATGATACTCATGTTATCATCGATGCCGGTATCAGCG
>CADCPL010000111.1 GCA_902803305.1 uncultured Lachnospiraceae bacterium | reverse complement strand
GCTCCAGCGTCGATGAATTTATCGATATATCTTTCCGGGGCCTCTACCATCAGATGAACATCGAGCACCTTTTTAGTTGCTTTTCTGACGCTTGAGAGAACCGGTATACCGAATGAGATGTTCGGGACGAACATGCCGTCCATCACATCAAAATGGAAGTAGTCGTTTCCACCTGCTTCAGCCTTCTTCATCTGCTCGCCGAGTATCGTAAAATCGGCGGCTAGTATTGAAGGTGACAGTATAACCATGTCAGTATCTCCTTGATCTTGTTAATTCGTTGTAAATATATACATAATTGTCATATCGCAGCCCGGAGATCACTCCGGCCTCCACTGCAGCCTTTACTGTGCAATCGGGTTCATGAGTGTGTGAGCACGGCGAAAAGCGGCAGGCAAGATGCTCCGAGAATTCTTCATAATGATCCGAAAGCTGCTCCGGTCTTATGTCAAAAAGCTCAAACGATCCGAATCCCGGCGTGTCGACTATATATGTATCATCCGTGATCTTAATGATCTCGGAATGTCTTGTTGTGTGCTTTCCCCTGGCAAGCTTTTCCGATATCTCTCCGGTCTCCTGATCATCACAGCCCGTGATGCAGTTGATGATAGTGGATTTTCCTACTCCCGACGGACCGGCTACGGTCGTTGTCTTTCCCTTCAGCGCCGATACGAGTTCATCGATTCCTTCATGCTCTCTGGCACTTGTGATAAATATCCGGCATCCGCAGTGTCCGTAATCTAAGCTTACTCTGTCCGCAAGTTCATCACTTGCCAGATCCTCTTTATTAAAGCATATTAGCACAGGTACTCCCTGTGCTCTGTATTGCAGGATCATCTTATCAAGTGTGACGAAATTGGGTTCGGGCCTGGCAAGCGCGAAAATGATCAGCGCCTGATCGACATTGGAAACATTCGGCCTGATGAGTTCATTGCTGCGCTCCTCTATCTCAATAACGTTTCCCGTCATCTCCTCTCCGGGGACTACATCTATCTCAACATAATCTCCGACGAGAGGTTTCATCTTGTCATGCCGAAACAGTCCCTTGGCTCTGCATGTGAACAGTCCTTCATCGGTATCAACATAGTAAAATCCGCCGACTCCTTTGACGATCCTGCCTCTCATGCTCAGTCTTCCGCCGTAAATGTAACTGCCGTGGGATTAGTCGTCTCCCATGTTCCCTCTGCCGACAGATAAGTAATTGTGATGGCTCCCGAAGGGATATCGGTTATTCCCTTTTTGGAAACATTATACGGGAATGTGGTCGTTGAGAATCTTCCCAATTCTTCTCCCGAAGGAGACAGAAGCACGATGACCGCTTCGGATCCTTCCATAAAGTTGGCAGGTGCTCCGACATCCACCGAACATGAATATGATACGGTCTTCTTGCCGAGACTTATCTTCAGGTCAACGGATGTTCCTTTATCAACCATTCCGCCAGCAGCAGGTGCCTGTGATATTACCTTGCCCTTTTCCACCGAATCCGAATCTTCCTCGGATACCGTTCCGATAGTCAGACCTTCCTCTTCTATGACCACCTTTGCCTCTTCTTCGGTCTTGCCCGAAAGATCAGGCATGGTTATCTGTTGAGTGCTCATTCCCGAACTGATCACTACCGTGATCGGACTTCCCTTTGCAGCCGTTGTGGCTCCGAGAGGATTCTGGGAGATGACTTTTCCCTTTTCCACGCTGTCACTTTCCTGAAGCTGTTTCTGCATGGAGAATCCTTCGTTCTCCAGCATGACTTTTGCTTCTGCCTCGGACAGTCCCACAACGTCCGGAACGCTTACTCCTACGACCTTGCCGCTCGATACGACAAGATTGAGAACGGTTCCCGCTTCAACTTCGGTATTTCCCTCAATATCCTGCGATACTATATAGTCCTTGTCATATTCGGTAGATTCCTTGTACGTTGCCTTGGCCGTAAGACCAGCCTTGGTGAGTGCATCTCCGGCCTCCGCAACAGTCATACCGACGACATTCGGAACTATAGTCTTGTCGGATGATGTCTCTATCGTCAGTTCTTCCTTGTCCGATGAGTCTCCCGAGAAGGCTCCGAACACTTTTCCGATAACCACTACAGCTATGATAGTGATGATGATGGCTGCTACAACGAGAAGTATCGTGACAGCCTTTTCCATCTTGGGATCAACATCATCATCAAGTTCGTCTTCGTAGTATTCTTTTCTTCCGCCGTTTTTCGGCTTACCGCTTCCGGATCTCTTGGGCGGGTTCTTGGAAGATGTTCTCCTGGGCTCTTCCTGCCTCTTCCTCGGGGGCTTTCTGTTGCTTACTCCGAATACATCTTCATAGTCATCCTCATACTCTTCCGTATACTCTTCCGGATCCTCTTCTTCGTATACCGGACTCTTTCTGCTCTCGCGGCGCGGTTCTTCGGCTATTGGCGCAACCGGGATGTCTGCTCCCGGATATGCTGTCTGATTCCTTATCTGGATCTTTTCCTGATCTGAGATGTTCTTGGTACCGCCCTCGCTTGCAGGCTCGGAAAATACGACAAACTCCTCATCGGGGTTCGTGAGTGAATGTTTGAGATCGCGTATGAGCTGACCGACATTTGCATATCTTCTGTCCGGATTCTTCTGGCAGCATTTTGCAATGATCTGCTCCACACTGATAGGAACATCGGGAACGTATATCCTCGGAGAAGGCATCTCTTCCTGGATGTGCTTGATGGCAACCGCAACGGTCGTCTCGCCGTCAAAAGGAACATGACCCGTTACCATTTCGAACAGCGTGATACCTATCGAATAGATATCGCTCTTTGCATCGGAATAGCCGCCTCTTGCCTGCTCGGGAGATGTATAGTGCACCGATCCCATTGCGTGCGAAGTGACGGTATTGCTCGTTGCAGCCTTCGCGATACCGAAATCCGCAACCTTAACCTTTCCTTCCTTGGAGATTATTATGTTCTGCGGCTTGATATCTCTGTGGATGATACCGTTATTATGTGCCGCCTCAATTCCCATTGAGACCTGGATGGCGATGCTGACAGCCTCTTTGGCGGTAAGCCTTATCTTCTTTTCGATATAGTGCTTGAGAGTGATACCCTCAACGAGCTCCATAACGAAGTAATACATCCTTCTCTCTTCGCCGACATCATATACGTTGACGATATTGGGATGCATAAGACCGGCTGCAGCCTGTGCTTCAGCTTTAAATTTGGACACGAATCCGGAATCGGATGAAAACTCCGGTTTGAGTACTTTTATCGCGACGAACCTGTTGAGCTTATGGCATTTGGCTTTATAAACATCAGCCATTCCGCCGCTGCCTATCAGTTCGAGTATCTCGTATCTGTCCCCTAAAAATGTTCCTATTTCAAGCATTTATCTCTCCTCCGACGACTCAATGATAACAACCCCTATATTATCCTTCCCGCCGTTATGATTAGCCATTTTGATCAGATTTTCGGCCATATCGGGCACATCGACACTGGTCTTGACAATCCTGAGTATCTCATCATCGTCCACCATGTTCGTCAGGCCGTCAGTGCACATCAGTATCACATCTCCCGTATTCAGCTCGACTTCGAAGAAATCGATCTCGACGGAAGGTGCTGCGCCTATCGCTCTTGTGATTATGTTCTTATCCGGATGGGACTTGGCCTGTGTTTCGTCAAGCGATCCCTTTCTGACAAGCTCCGCCACGAGCGAATGATCCTTTGTGACCTGTGTTATATCTTTATCTATGAGATAGAGACGGCTGTCGCCAACGTTTGCGACGTACAATATATCATCACTTATCGTAGCGGCCACGCATGTCGTGCCCATTCCCGCAAAATCCGCCTCGGTAGAGGCTTTCTCATATATCTCGGTATTGGCAACGGTTATAGCCTCACGAAGTATCTTGATCGGTGATTTATCCTCACAGACCTCAACCTCACGCTCGATAGCCTTGACCGTATACGCCGATGCATAATCACCGGCCTTATGACCTCCCATACCGTCACATACTATGAACAGATTGCCGAGATTCCCAAGCGGATGCTCACATGTATATACGGTATCCTGATTCAGCTTTCTCTTTCGGCCGATATCGGTCATTGAATAAGTATTGAGCATTACTCTCTCCTACATCGATTCCATGTATTTGCGGCGCAGCTGCCCGCAGGAAGCCTGAATATCGCGCCCCATTTCCCTTCTTATAGTAACATTTATATCGTTTTTTTCAAGTTTATTTTTGAGCAATACCGCGTCATTACGGCTTGTAGCACGGTACTTTCTCTCCTCTATCGGGTTGATTGGTATAAGGTTCACATGGGCTCCGAGACTCTTTGCTATCCGGGAAAGCTCTCCTGCATCCTCCGGACCGTCATTAAATCCCGATATCAGGCTGTATTCAAGCGTTATACGCCTTCCCGTCGTCTCAAAATAATACCTGCATGCACTGATAATGTCGGAAAGAGCATATTTGTTGGCAACAGGCATTATCTCCTTCCTTTTTTCATCACTCGTCGCATGGAGCGACAACGCGAGCGTTATCTGGTAACGCCTGTCTGCAAGTTCCCTGATCTTCGGTACCAGTCCGCATGTGCTCGCGGTGATGTTCCTTGCTCCTATGCCTGCTCCTCTGTTATCCGTGATAAGCTCGATAAAATCGGTAAAGTTATCGTAATTATCGAGCGGTTCACCACTTCCCATAACGACCACATGGCCGACCCGCTCCCCGATATCGGCTTCGACCGAATAAACTTGCGCCGCCATCTCTCCCGCGGTCAGATCCCTTACGAGTCCGTCTACCGTGGAAGCACAGAACCTGCATCCCATCCTGCAGCCGACCTGTGAGCTTATGCACACACTGTTGCCGTAATCGTACTTTAGCAGCACGGTTTCGATCACGTTACCGTCATAAAGTCTGTGAATGTATTTACGGGTTCCGTCGGACGATTTCAGTACCTGTACGGCCCTGACTTCATATATATCATACTCAGAGGCAAGCCTGCCGCGAAGACCAAGCGGCAGATTGGTCATCCTGTCAAAACTATCCGCCTTTTTTACATGAAGCCAGTCAAATATCTGATCTGCCCTGAATTTTTTCTCTCCGAGGGCCGCTACAGCGTCTTTTAGCTTATCGTATGTTAATGATCTTATATCTTTTTTTTCGCTCATTTCATCAGTTTAGCAACAAAAAATCCGTCCGACAGTCCGTCTTTGCCATACAGCTGTAGATACCCGTCCTTTGCCGAATCACTTTTTAATCTGTCCGGAACAAGGT
>CADCPL010000110.1 GCA_902803305.1 uncultured Lachnospiraceae bacterium | reverse complement strand
TACGGAGCAGCAGTTTTTGAGTTTTGATCATAAAAGACCTCTTCTTGTCGTGAAGAGGTCTTTTTTATTAATGATTTACGGGAATGATGCCGATATTACATTTAGACAACAATAAGGTGCATCATGGAGGAATTTAATGAAGATAGATCCGATAGGAGAACACAGCGCGAATCAGATAAACGATTTTAAAGACATCACATATAACAGACCCGCTTCGGCCGGATCAAGGATGAGTACGGAGAAGGTGGGATTTTCCTTAGACATTACGGGCAAAGTTAGGGAGAACGCTGCATACGGTAAGGAAGAGCTTAAATCTGCGGAGGATATAGCAGAGGCGGCGGCAGCGACCAATGTTTCCCTTCAAAGAGATTACATGGCCGTGATGTCTAATTCCATGTCTGACGAAGATTTTGCGAAGCTGATGGAGGACGGTGTCAACCCGACGCAGATACCTGCGGGTGAGACCGTTACAAATCTTGACAAGATAAAGATAAAAATGGCTGAGGCCGGTACCACGATCGCCGGCTATAATGACGATCTTACAGAGGACGACATCAAAGCCGTTCTCGGTAATTCGATCAATGCGAGCAAAGTGATCGCGGATACGCTCGAAGCTTCGGATCTGCCGGCTACAAAAGATAACGTTGCCGGTATCAAAGAGACTGTCATGATGGCAGGAAATCTGAAGCCGCTTTCCGACGAGGCAAAAGCATACATGATCACCGAAGAGCTTCCGCCCACGGTAGAAAATCTCTACAAAGCGGAGTATTCTGCAGGAGCCCCGGCGCACGCATCAGCCGGTGTGCATTTTGACGGTGCGGCTACATATGCCGGAAGCGAATACACAAAATCATCCTGGGACGATCTTAAAGATCAGGCTGCACAGATAATAAATGAGGCCGGTATTGAAAATACCGATGAAGCGATAGAAGATGCAAAATGGATCGCAACGCATGAGATACCTCTTACTGCCGATACCATAAAGGCATACGGGCAGGTAAAGGATATAGAACTTCCGGTCTCCCCGCAGGATCTTATTGCAGCAATGACGGTTGCGATAGAGGAAGGAAAATCACCTGCCGAGGCTGATATTTTTACGACAAAGAGCCTTTATGTTCAGGCAGGTGAGATACTGGAAAAATTCATGAACATGGACGATCCGGCTGATCTGACCAGACACAGGCAGCTTGAAGAAGTACGTCTCCTCATGACCAAAGAGGCTAACCTCTCACTTCTTCGGAAGGGTATCAACATAGAGACGCAGCCGCTCGAACAGCTTGTGGACAAGCTTCGCGAGGCAGAGAGGGAGTTTTATGCTCCGATCCTTTCCGATGAAAGATCGGCCGGCGAAAGTACGGATGCCGGAAAGGCAGAGCTCGACCATAGGATAGATCTGTACAAGCAGACAATGAGTATCCTTGAGCGTGTTCCGAACATTCCGGTAAAGACGATCGCCGAAAGAGCCGGGGCGGATGATTTTTCCCTTGAAGGGATCGACAGGGCAGGAGCCGTATCGGCCGCAACATACGAGAGAGCCGGAGAGACATACGAAGCACTTATGACCGCACCCAGAGCCGACATGGGCGACTCTATCAGAAAAGCGTTCAGGAATGTGGATGAGATACTGACCGGTCTTGATATGGACGTAAATGAAGCTAACCGCAAGGCCGTAAGAGCGCTCGGATATGCCGGGATGATGATAAACAGGGAGGCCGTTGATGAAGTCAGGACTGCTTCCGCTTCTGTTGAAAGAGTCATATCACTCATGACTCCCGCAAAGACACTGTCAATGATAAGAGACGGCGTCAATCCGATAAGCGAGAACATATTTGAACTTGAGAAGAAACTTTCCGAGGAATCATTTGAGGATACGGGTGAAAAATACAGCAGGTTTTTGCTCCGGCTCGAGAAGAGCGGCAACATCACGGCAGATGAAAAACAGACTTTTATCGGAATGTACAGGCTGTTCAATATAGTCGAAAAGCAGGACGGCAGAGTCATCGGAAACGTTCTGTCATCGGGAAAAGAGCTGACACTTAAGAACATGCTCGAGGCATCGAGGAACAACAGGCACATGAATTCGGAATATGTCATAGATGACGATTTCGGATTCCTTGAAGAGATAGTCGAAAAGGGTGATTCCGTCACTTCCCAGATAGAAAGAGCTTTCATGCAGATGATGGATCCGAAGCCCGACAAAGAGTATGTGTGGGAAAAACAGCGTGATATCAGAACTGCGGCAAAGCTTTCCAAAGAAGCCGAAGATATACTTTCGATCATATCCGAGCCTACTACCGTCGAGAACGTGCTGGCTGCATCGGCCATGACGGGCGGAATGGGCGGCGGATTTAAGAAGCTGTTTTCACAGAATCGGTCTTTGCATGATGAAAAGAGAGAGGACGGCCGCGAAGAGCTGACCGAGGAGGATGCAAGAGCGCTTGTCGAAGGATTTTCCGACAGGGAAAGCGCGGCTTCGGCATATGAGAGGTTCCTCGATAAGGCTGCAAAGGTTGCAAGATCATCAGCGCTCGGATCCGAGAGCTATGAAGATGTTCGTACATATTCCATGCTTTATAAGCAGGTAGGCTTTGCATCTGCGCTTGCTTCGACCGAGAACTACGAAGTTCCCGTGTATCTGGCCGACGGATGGACAAGTATACACGTTACGATAGTACACGGCAGGGAAGATGCCGGAAAAGTTCGTGCATCGTTTGAAAGTGAGCAATACGGCAGGGTTGACGCCACTTTTTCGTTAAAATCAAACGGTGTTGACGGATTTATCGTATCGGATTCACGTGCAGGGGTTGATAATCTTAAGAATATTGACGATAAAATAAAAGAAGGGTTCATAAACGATCACATGGATGTGGCAAATCTTTCGTATGTATTCGGTGGCAATACAAACAGCGGATACATACCTGAATCTGAAGGATCAGACGTTTCCAACCGCGAATTATACAGGATAGCAAAGGCTTTCATAGGAGCCATTCAGTAGGCTTCACAAACGGAAGGAGATCCATATGAAGATCAATTCAAACATTCAGGCACTCGTAGCTCAGAACGTGCTTCGTACAAATGAGGAAAAAAACTCGGCTTCAACCGAGAGACTGTCTTCGGGATTCAAGATCAATCATGCAAAGGATTCACCGGCAGGAATGGCCGTAAGCAACCGCATGAACGCGCAGATCAAGAGTCTGTATAAGGCAAAAGACAATGCAAGCAATGCAGTGAACGTCGTGCAGACCGCTGACGGAGCTCTTACCGAAGTACATAACATGCTTCAGCGTATGAACGAACTTGGAATAAAGGCATCTACCGGAACGCTTACGACAGCGGACAGGAATGCGATCCAGAAGGAGATCTCGGCTCTTTCCGAAGAGATCAACCGTGTTGCAAAGGATACGGAATATAATACACAGAACCTTCTCGGCGGAGAGCAGCAAATGAAGGGATATTCGCATGATCCCGAAAAAGTAAAAGTAGCGTATTATGATCCTTCTTTTCCAAAAGGAAATTATGCCGTAACGTTAGTCGAAAAATCAGGAAAAGTTGAGGCATCATTTAGCAAAGACGGATCTCCTCTTTCTAATCATACTTTTGTGGAAGATAATAGAGTGATAGCGGTGCTTGACGACGGGTCCAACCTTATACTGTCATACGACAGGACTAAAGTGTCGACTACGGCTACAACAGTT
>CADCPL010000109.1 GCA_902803305.1 uncultured Lachnospiraceae bacterium | reverse complement strand
CCCAGGATAAGAGTTGTGGAGTATGAGGGAGAGTTTAACTATTCGAAGATCAATAACTTCGGAGCCGGTTTTGCAAAGGGTGAGTATCTCGTGCTCCTTAACAATGACACCGAAGTGATCACGAGAAACTGGCTTGAAGAGCTTCTCATGTATGCGCAGCGTGATGATGTCGGAGCTGTCGGATGCATGCTCTATTATCCGGACTACACGATACAGCATGCCGGCATAGTGCTCGGTATGGGTGCTCACAGAACGGCAGGACACAGCCACTACAAGATGGCCAAGGAAAACCTGGGTTATATGGGAAGGCTCTGCTATGCACAAAACGTTTCAGCCGTGACGGGAGCGTGCCTTATGGTCAAAAAGGCCCTCTTTGATGAGGTCGGAGGTCTTTCGGAAGATCTGGCCGTTGCCCTTAATGACGTGGATCTGTGCCTGAAGCTTAGAGGAAAAGGACTTCTTAACGTATTCACTCCTTTTGCCGAGCTGTTCCACTACGAATCGGCTTCAAGAGGTACCGATGTGACAGCTGAGGCTTCCGCAGATAAAGCGCAGCGGTATGAGCGTGAGTGCGAGCTGTTCCGAAACAGATGGAAGCAGGAGCTTGAGCGGGGCGATCCGTATTTTAACCCGAACTTTTCACTCGATCATTCAAATTACGTGCTGGCGGGAAATAAAAAAAGCATGATCGGATAGACAGATCAGAAAGAGACAGGAGGAAACGGTATGAACTACATGGAGCAGTACAGATACTGGTGTGAGGATGATTATTTTGATGAGGCCACGAAAAAGGAACTTTTGGCGATCAAAGACGATGATGCTCAGATACAGGACAGGTTTTACAAGGATCTTGAATTCGGTACGGGCGGCCTTCGCGGAGTCATCGGAGCCGGAACGAACCGTATGAACATATACACGGTCCGCAGGGCTACGCAGGGACTGGCGAATTATATCACGAAGATGAACGCAGGAGATAAAGGCGTTGCCATAGCATATGATTCGAGATTCATGTCTCCGCAGTTTGCCGATGAAGCGGCGCTGTGTCTGAATGCGAACGGGATCAAGGCTTATGTGTTCGAGTCTCTTCGCCCCACGCCCGAGCTTTCATTCGCTCTTCGGACACTCGGATGTACAGCGGGTATCGTTGTGACGGCCAGCCACAATCCTCCGGAATATAACGGATACAAGGTTTACTGGGAGGACGGCGCACAGATCACGTCCCCGAGGGATACCGACATCATAGACGAGGTACTTGCGGTCACTGATTACAACGATGTTCTGACAATGGCCAAAGAGGAGGCTATATCAAAGCATCTCTATAACGTGATCGGTAAAGAGATAGATGACAAGTACATGGTTGAACTTAAGAAGCAGATCATCCATCCGGAGATTATCGAAGCCGTTGCGGATTCGATCAAGATCGTGTACACACCTTTCCACGGAACGGGTAACCTTCCTGTCAGAAGGATTCTTTCGGAGCTCGGCTTCAAGCATGTATACGTTGTTCCCGAGCAGGAGCTTCCCGATCCGAAGTTTACGACTCTCGAATACCCGAACCCGGAGGATCCGAAGGCATTTACGCTTGCGCTTAAGCTTGCAAAAGAAAAGGATGCCGACATAGTGCTCGCGACCGATCCCGATGCGGATCGTCTCGGTATTTACGCAAAAGATTCCGCAACAGGCGAGTACATTCCGTTTACCGGTAATATGTCCGGAATGCTCATTGCAGAATACATTCTCAGGGAAAAGAAGGCAGCAGGCACTCTTCCCGCAAATGCTGCACTTATCAAGACGATCGTTACGACCAATCTTGCCGATGCCATCACGGATGCTTACGGGGTCAAGCTTATAGAGGTACTCACCGGATTCAAGTATATCGGCGAGCAGATCAAGTTGTTCGAGCAAAGCCACGAATATGAGTATGTGTTCGGTCTTGAGGAGAGCTACGGATGCCTTGCCGGAACTCACGCAAGGGATAAGGATGCTGTCGTTGCGGTAATGTGCCTGTGTGAGGTGGCCGCATGGTGTAAGCATAACGGCATCACCGTATGGGATCAGATGCAGAAGATATACAAGCAGTTCGGATATTACATGGAGGGCATACATACGATCACGCTCAAAGGTATCGACGGTGCCCAGCAGATAAAGGATATGATGGATAAGCTTCGCGCGAATCCTCCGAAGGAATTTGACGGTCTGAAGGTCCTGAAGTTCAGGGATTACACGAAGAACACGATCACGGATCTTG
>CADCPL010000108.1 GCA_902803305.1 uncultured Lachnospiraceae bacterium | reverse complement strand
TGCCGGCCTTGATCCGGTCGATCTCGATCCCGTATATTTCCTTGGTGTATACCTTGTCATCATATTTCATCACAACGCTTGTGACCGATTCTGCCCGGGCTCTCATCGGAGCTGCAAAGATCACGGAAGCGATAATGACTGTCACCATGACAAGTCTCAACATTTTTTTCATATTTATTCTCCTCACTATATTGGAGAGCCGCGTCATTTAAAGTCCCCTTCGGGGACGCGTGGCCTGTGTACATACGGAGTTAGTTTATCACACAATCCCCGATTCATCAAGACAGCCCCGCAAAAGCAAGAACCCCCGCCATGTTTCATAAATTGGGGTTTTATTGGGTATGGATTTGGTGTAGAATAAAAAAAGATTGGAGGCATTAGATATGGCAGACAGATTATTCATCGTGATCCCGGCATATAACGAGCAGGACAATATCAAACAGGTGGTGACTGAATGGTACCCTATCGTGGAAAAACACGGCAACGATTCACGTCTTGTAGTGATAGATGACGGCAGCACGGACGATACTTTTGCCATTCTCCGCAAGATGACACAGTCAATGCCGCAGCTGACTGCTCTTACCAAGCCCAACGGCGGCCACGGAGCAACCGTAATGTACGGGTACAAGTATGCTCTCGACAATGGTGCCGATTACGTTTTTCAGACTGATTCCGACGGACAGACGCTTCCTTCGGAGTTCGAACCTTTCTGGATCTCCAGGAACAAATACGATATCACGATAGGATACAGAAATAAAAGAAGAGACGGCCTGTCCAGGATATTTGTCACCAGGATCCTCCGTCTCGTTGTATATATCTGCTTCAGAGTATATGTGCTTGATGCCAATACGCCTTACAGGCTTATGAGCGCCGATACGCTCAGGGAAAATCTCTCGTTCATCCCGAATGACTTTTTCCTGACAAACGTTGCGCTCTCTGCCATTTATAAAAAGCGCAGGCAGAAAGTCCATTTTATCCCGATCTCATTCAGACCCCGTCAGGGCGGTAAAAACTCAATCAACCTGCTCAAGATATTCAAGGTCGGTTTTTCTTCAATAAGGAGTTTTATTGTAATCAACGATAATGTTGAGAAATAACTTTTCTTCGGTTTACTTCAGGTTCTCTGGATTCAGGCAGTCTAGTTCCGGAAGTATGAACCGACCGTCCTTGCGGATCAGAACATCATCAAACCAGATCTCTCCGCCGCCGTACTGCGGTGTCTGTATCAGGACAAGATCCCAATGTATCGCCGACTTATTGCCGTTCGGTGCATCATCGTAGCTCATTCCGGGAGTAAAATGTATGCTTCCGCATATCTTCTCGTCGAACAATATCTCTTTCATCGGCTTTAATACGTACGGATTTACACCTATGGCAAATTCACCCACATACCTTGCACCCTCGTCGGTATCAAACAGTCTGTTTGCTCTTTCCGTATCGTTTGCGACTGCTTTTATTATCTTGCCGCCTCGAAATTCAAGCGACACGTTTTCATACGTGAATCCTTCGTATCTCGACGGAGTGTTGTATGTAATGACGCCGTTGACCGAATCCCTGACAGGTGCGGTATACACTTCCCCGTCCGGTATGTTCATATGCCCGTCGCAGGCGATCGCCGGTATCCCTTTGATAGAAAATGTCAGGTCAGTATCTTTTGCCGTTAAACGGACCTTGTCGGTCCTGTTCATCAGATCCACGAGGTTTTTCATAGCCCGGCCCATTTTGGCATAGTCAAGGTTACAAACATTATAATAAAAATCTTCAAATGCTTCGAAGCTTGAATCCATGAGCTGCGCCATTGCAGGCGTCGGATAGCGGAGCACCACCCATCTGGTCTTCGGGACCCTGATGCCGTGATGAACGGGTGATGAATAAAGCTTGTTGTAAAGGCTCATCTTTTCGGTCGGAACGTCGGAGAGTTCCGAGGCGTTTTCCGCAGCCCTTACCCCGATAAAGCAGTCCATTTTTGACATCATCAGACAGTCCGTCTCGCTCATCAGTTCCAGCTGGCTGTCCTCGCACCCCATAAGAAGCTCCCTGTGTACCCGCTGATTTTCGCAATGCGGAAAAGGAAGACCTCCGGCCGCATATACTTCCTTTACGAGGGCTCTTGCAAGATCTGTCGTCTCCTCTCCTATATAGTTTATCCAAACCTTATCCCCGGGCTTTACGGCAACGCTGTAGTTTACAAGGTTTTTGGCAAGTTGTTCCAGTCTCGGATCCATATTTTCCTCCTTAAGCATCCAAAGCTTACTTCACATACGTGATAAACCTGTTGCCGGCTCTTTCAAACGTATTGCCGGAATCATTCATACCCATTTTGTATACGCGCTCCTGCGACGGATCATAGAGTATGGTATTCTTCGCATCGTAACCTATGATCACGACAGCCTTTCCTTCACCCGTCATCGCCATGACAGGGGTTCCATGAGATACATAGTAGAGAACGTCGTCAAGGCTGCAGCCTGACAGGTCAAGTACATCCGCATCCAGGTTATCCGACAGGACGCGTACGATCGACTTGGTCCTTATCTCATCTTCGGTACTCTTGTATACTCCGCCGTACTTGAGCATCGTATCAAGACATTTTGCATATATGGCCTGAGAATCATCCTCCGATGACTCTTCCTCCTGTCCGTCTTCTTCGCCTCCGGCAGCCCCGCTTACTTCAAGATCCGACAGCTTGGCGCTTGTCTTCCGGTCTCCCTTCTCCCATACATACTTCATCTGTTTATTAACGACCACTCCGTAGAGATCGCTCGCTTCATTTACGGATTCCGAAGCCGATGTATATATACCGGTCAGATTACCCTTTGCATATACATAGTATCTCTTGAGAGGATCGACGTTCGTCAGCGTTACGTCCCTGCTTCCTTCAAACACTACCTCTTTGGGATTCGTTACCTTGACTTCCGATCCGTCCGTATCGGCGGCTTTATAAAGCACGGTCTGGTATGTGGTCTCCGTGCTTTCCGTAACAACGCTGGAAAGAACATTCTTAAGCGTGGTCGCAGTCTTATTGTTAACTATCTGATCATCGGGAGCCTCGACAAGCATTCCCGTTTCGGGGTCTTTAGCCAGGCGCTGAAGGATGAGCATGTTTTCACTTTTTTCAAGACCGAGCACGTATATCCCGTCCTGCCGATAATCCTTCAGTATGTTTCCGTTCTGATCCTGTATCCTAACGCAGTACATGGGTATAACGGTCTTACCCGTGTAATCGGTCGTAATGTCGGATACTTTCGCAGCGCCGTATACAACATCATTGTCCATGAATCCGAGCGGGATCACTATCTCTCCTGCGGATGCGGCAATGACCGAAGGTGTCATGCTGTCAAGCTTGAACAACTGGATCTCCGTACGTTCTATGACCGAATCTCCCGTCTGCCATGCGATCGTACTTTCATCATCGGATGAGAAAAATCCGGTCTCGCTTATACGGTCCTGCATTATCTCCGACTCTCTCGTGTCGATATTGATCGTGTATACCGTACCGTCAAGCAGTATGTACATCCTGTTTCTCGGACTTACATATGACAGGCTGTTAACTTCTTTTTCAAGTACCTCATATGATTTTGTATACGGGATGAACAACTGCTCCTCTATCGTATTGACCGCGCAGTCATAATAGTAAAGCGCCACTCCCATCATGCCCTCGTTGATGCCGCGGTTCATGTAACCGTAAACGATAAAAGTCACATTACCGACACCGTCAATATAAAGCGGTTTAATGGAATGCTCGTTATATCTTGTCCTTGCATCGTTGTTCTCTTTATCATCAAAAGCAAACAGCCTTGACAGGGTCTGCGATGAAATATTGTATGAGTAAAGAGCATCCTGCTGTACGAACGCATATATGGATCC
>CADCPL010000107.1 GCA_902803305.1 uncultured Lachnospiraceae bacterium | reverse complement strand
GAAATGGTGACGGTGACGGACATGAAAAAAAGATCAAAATGCTTATGTGCACTGCCGTTATGGTTTTTATCGCGCTTCTTCCGTACAGGGATATGAAATATCTTATTCCGCCGGGATATGCAAAGATGACGGAGGATTATAAACAGATGTCGGAAAATGCGCAAATAGAGTGGGATGCTTCCGGGATAATGGAACTTGGACTAAGCCATGACGGAACAGGGCGCATAACCGTTGTTGCCGATGTGTGGGACGAGACGACGCAGTTCATTGAGTACAACGCAGTTCCTCAGCCGATAGATTCTTTTGTCAACGTCCCCGCGATAGATCCGGGAGATATCGATTCCTTTATCGAAAATCATTTGGAGGCGTATGTATACGTGGCGAAAAACGCCAAAGAGGCATATAAAGGTGACTGGAACGAGACTGCAGAGCTGACAGAGGACGGACAGAGCCTTGTTTCCGGAGGGTTGTACAGGGTCGAGAGGTCAAATGATGACAAAACTCTTGTTCTTATCAGGTGAAACATTGGAAAATATTCCTATTGCTAAAGTTACAATAGGGTATTAGTATTAATTAAATAACATTTGATGGAGAGTGGCGATGAACGATACGTATGTTGAGGTTTTGGTACCGAGAAAAAAGAATCCTCTCGTAGGCATTGGACGTATTCTGATGTATGTGCTTGCAGTTGTCTGTCTCTTTCTTATGTTTGCCAAGGGAGTGTTTTTCGTGGGCGTGATAGCGTTTGCTGGTCTCGCCTATTTTATTTTTCCGAGACTGGATATCGAGTATGAATACCTGTATCTTGACAGGGAACTGTCGATAGACAAGATCATGTCGAAGGAAAAACGTGCAAAGGTAATGGATATCGATCTTGAAAAGATGGAGATCATGGCCAGGTCAACTTCTCATGAGCTTGATCATCACAGGTCAAGAGGGCTTAAGGAGCTTGACTATACATCCGGAGAAGAAGGAGCAGAGATATATACCATTGTTTATGAATCGGGCAGGGAAGGAACGGTCCTTGTAAATATAGAACCCGGTGAGGAGATGCTGCGGGCGATCAAGAATGTGTACCCGCGTAAGGTTTTGGATTATTAAAAGAGGAGGCAACGATGGGACAGATCATTTCGGAAGGAATAACCTTTGATGATGTTTTGCTTATTCCGGGCTATTCAAACGTGATCGGCAATCAGGTGGATGTTACGACGTATCTGACACATGATATCAAGCTTAACATTCCGATGATGAGTGCCGGCATGGATACGGTCACCGAACACCGTATGGCAATAGCCATGGCAAGGCAGGGCGGTATAGGTATCATTCACAAGAACATGAGCATTGAAGAACAGGCTGATGAAGTTGACAAGGTAAAGCGTTCCGAAAACGGTGTCATCACTGATCCGTTCTCGTTATCTCCCGAGCATACACTCAAGGATGCCGATGACCTTATGGCAAAGTACCGAATTTCCGGTGTTCCGATAACGGAAGGCGGAAAGCTTGTAGGTATAATCACCAACCGTGATCTTAAGTTCGAGACGGACTTCGATCAGAAGATCAGGGACTGCATGACAAGTGAGAATCTTGTGACGGCAAAAGAGGGCATCACATTAGATGAAGCCAAGAAGATACTTGCCAAGGCAAGAAAAGAAAAACTTCCCATCGTTGACGACAACTTCAATCTCAAAGGTCTGATAACGATCAAGGATATAGAAAAACAGATCAAATACCCCAATTCCGCCAAGGACGCACAGGGAAGACTGCTGTGCGGTGCGGGTGTCGGGATCACTTCAAATGTTCTCGAAAGAGTTGAGGCACTTGTGAATGCCAAAGTTGATGCGGTAGTTCTGGACAGCGCTCACGGGCATTCCGAAAACGTTCTTAAATGTGCAAGGATGATAAAGGATGCATTCCCGGATCTGTCGCTGATCGGAGGAAACGTAGCAACGGGTGAAGGCACAAAGGCACTCATAGAAGCGGGATGTGATGCGGTCAAGGTCGGTATCGGCCCCGGCTCCATATGTACGACAAGAATAGTAGCGGGAATAGGTGTTCCGCAGATCTCAGCCATAATGAACTGCTATGATGTGGCAAAGCAGTACGATATCCCGATAATAGCCGACGGAGGCATCAAGTATTCGGGAGATATGACAAAGGCGATCGCAGCAGGCGCAAACGTTTGCATGATGGGTTCGATATTCGCCGGCTGTGACGAAAGCCCCGGAACTTTTGAACTGTACCAGGGAAGAAAATATAAGGTTTACAGAGGTATGGGTTCCATATCCGCCATGGAATGCGGAAGTAAGGACAGGTACTTCCAGACGAATGCCAAGAAGCTCGTTCCCGAAGGAGTTGAGGGACGTGTGGCATATAAGGGAACCGTTGAGGATACGGTCTTCCAGCTTATCGGAGGCGTACGTTCGGGTATGGGATACTGCGGAACTCCGACCATAGAGGATCTTAAGAAGAACGGAAAGTTCGTGAAGATCTCAGCTGCAGCTCTTCGCGAGAGCCATCCTCATGATATCCATATCACGAAGGAAGCTCCAAACTATTCGGTAGATGAGTGATAACAGGCAGGCATTATGTTCGGTTATATCATAAATGATTTTAAAAGGGCGATAAGGTCCAAATGGTCGAAGATATACTTTTTCGGGACGGTCGGACTGATCCTTCTGGCCAATATCGCCGTAATATGTTTCAGGTTCATATACGGTAGCAACGAGGGAACATTTGCATACAACGTTTTTGAGTATGCATCGTGGTGTTTCCTTATCCCCTATTACAGTTGTATCATCCTGGCATCAATAGCATTCGG
>CADCPL010000106.1 GCA_902803305.1 uncultured Lachnospiraceae bacterium | reverse complement strand
TTCAGGATAAGCTTGGCGGTAATGACCTCTTCAACCGGATCTCCGGAAAGCGATACCCTTATCGTATCCCCGATCCCTTTGTTCAGTATTATCCCGAGTCCAACCGATGACTTGATATTGCCGCTGTGAAGCGTTCCCGATTCCGTTATGCCCACATGCAGCGGATACGGACATATCGGCGCTATCTCATCATGTGCTTCTACTGACATGAGTACGTTTGATGATTTTATGGATACGACTATATTGTCATATCCGCAGTCCTCGATCATGTGCACCTTATCCATCGCGGATTCGACTATGCCCTTTGCGGTGACGCTCCCGTATTTTTCGAGGATGTCCTTTTCAAGAGAACCGCTGTTGACCCCGACACGTATCGGGATACCGTGCTCCTTTGCGGCACTTACGACTTCGGAAAGCTTCTCTTTCCCTCCGATGTTTCCGGGATTGATCCTGATCTTATCCGCACCGTTTTCTATGGCCGCAATGGCCATCTTGTAGTCAAAGTGGATGTCGGCGACTATCGGAATGTCGATCTGCTTTTTGATAAGTCCTATGGCTTTTGCAGCCTCCGGAGTCGGGACCGTCGATCTGATTATCTCGCAGCCCGCTGCCGTAAGCTCTTTTATCTGACTGACGGTGGCACTAACGTCCTCCGTTTTGGTGTTTGTCATTGATTGTATCAGGATGGGATTACCGCCTCCGATGACTCTGTCTCCTATCCTGATGACTTTTGTATCGTCTCTGTACATACTCATAAGTTTACTTGGTCACGGGTGAATAGTCAATCGCGCAAAACTCCCCTTGCGGCCAGTCCGAAGGTGCCTGAAAGTACCGATATCAAGCCAACCGCGAGCCCTTTTGTATCAACATCATTTTTGTCATTTTCACCAATATTTGACGTGATATTTTTCTCTGTTCTGACAAAGCCCGACTGTAGCGGCGCATACATGTAACAGCTTGTGTGAACAGCCGTATCCGTAACGTTTCCCGCCGGATCATCGGCCATTATCTCGATATCATATTCTCCGTAATCATCGACCGCTATATGTGCAGTATTCTCGCGGTCTATCGCGATATTCCTGCCGTTGAACCTGACGCTCTTTAGCCTGTCACAGTCTTCGGCAAGACTTACATCTATCATACTGCCTTTTTTTACGTTCCCGTTCCTGTCAAATCCCGAAAGGACTATCTGTGGCGAGGTATGATCCACGATAAAGGTCGCGCTCTCCTCCGAAACATTCTTCGCATCATCCTCAGCCAGTATCGTAAGGACGTACTTACCTTCCTCGACGATCACATCACTGTCGCCTACAGGTGTGTCATCTATATATGCCTTTGCATTTACCGGCAGTCTGTCCTTAACCAGTTCCGAGAGCTTCTTCGGGAGAGTAAAAGATCTGAAATATCCGTTGTCAACTTCCGACAGCGATGATATGACAGGCGGAGTCCTGTCCACCGTAAAGGAGATGGATGATGTCGACGAATTGCCTGTCCGGTCAGCTGCCATGCACGTGAGCCTGTACTCTCCTTCGCCGCCCGGGACAACGTCCATGTGGTCGCTTGCGGATCTCATCACCTGATCGCTCTTTTTTTCCACGACATAGCCCGAGCTTTCCTTCTTCTCAAGGACGGCTGTCATTATAGTTGATCCGTAAAACAGCTCGCCAACACCGAATCTTACCGTCGGCTTGTCGCTTGTGATATCTCCGTCGCCAAGCCCGCTAAGCGATATCTGAGGCGCTGTCTGATCTATGCGAAAACTCTTTGAACAACTGCTGCTGTTGCCGGTCCGGTCGGTTGCGGTCACTTCAAGCGTGTAATCACCGTCGTAATTTATGTCAACCGTTCTTATATCATGATCCGCCTCGGTCCTATAGCCTTCTACAGGTATCGATTCTGTTTTGCCAAGTGCTGTCTTGAGGAGTTTTATGTTAACCTCTGAGCCTCCGTTATTCTCGAAAACTCCTATCGAAACCTTTGCACCCGTCCTCTGATCAATACCTTCCGCAACTCCCTCAATGCTTATCACCGGAGCAGTCCTGTCGATCACAAACCTTCTGACCTCTTTGTCCGATCTGTTTCCCGCACTGTCCGTCGCAACAGCCTCGATCGTGTATGTTCCGTCTTCATCAAATTTTATACGGGTATCAGCAGGGGCATTCGTGGCATCGGTCGTTATCATCTCTTCCCTTGTCTGTCTTCTGATGCTGTAGTCTATGTATACCTCCGAGTCGGGATCGGTGGCATTAAGATGCACCTCCTGCGGATCGCCGTAGTATCTTCCGTTTTCCGCCCCGCTTATCGAAAGGCCGGGCCTGCTTTGATCAAACATGTATTCATAAGATACAGCGGTACTGTTTCCGGCAAGATCAAAGCATTCTATGTCGATCTTCCCGTTATCCTTCCCCCGGTCTTTTAGTTCGACTTCCAGTTCATATTCTTTCAGGACTTCATCATCTCTTCGGAGTATCTCTCCGATGATTTTTTTACCGCATTTTGTCACGATACGCTTTATCCCGCTCATATCATCGCTTAACCGAAAGTGTACATTTCTCTCTTTCGTGATCCATCCGGATATCTCATCCGTATCAACAGGCTCAATGACGGGACATGTCGTATCAAATATGATCTTGCATACCTTTGACTCGGTTTCCTTCCCGTTTGACACATTCCTGAACCTTACGTACCACCTTCCCGACGGCGATGTCTCATCATCCGGAAATATCGTGATGGTACCGCCTTTTGCATATGTTCCAAAGGTGACTCCGTCATCGATACTGATGCTGTAAAAACTGTCAGACTCTGTGCCGGCAACAGACAATGTTACCGGCATCGATGTATAGAAAGGGTGATCACCCATGGTAAGAACGCTCTGACCGTCATAAGACGTTATATCCACCTTAAGCGTGTCATTTTCTTCGGCGTGCACACTTACGGCTGCCATCATGAATACTGTCAGACAGAGCAAAATCTTTAAATATCTTCTCATACACTCCTCCTTATATTCTTTCTGTACAGAAGCACTTCTGTTGCTATCTGTCCGGTCACTTCTCCTTCATGCTCACCTGAGGAAGTTCCGATAACATCAACCCCTTCAAATATCAGTGCAAACAATAGTCCCGGTCTTAATTTCAACACAGCATTTTCATCAAATGCCTGCCCGAGGTTTACCTTCCAGTTTCCGTCTTTTCTCATCATGATCCTTATTGAACACAGTTCAAATACCTCATCATGTTCTTCCACTTCGCCAGTTACGATCACCCCGAAGAACAGGAAGAAAAGAAGCAGAGCAAGTATCAAAAGAGTGCAACCTGCAATGGCTAAGATTCCGGGGATCGTATCAAAAAATCCGACTTCCTCCTCCATTTCCTGTAATTCTTTTTCGGTAGCAAGATCAGATGCGCTGTATTCTTTCTCAGACTCTATATCCTCTGTTTCGATCCTGCCGCTTTCTTTCGGATCTCCGGGACCTATATCCGTATCGTCATCATCTATGATATAGAGGATCCCGTTCTTCATGACGGTACTGGCGCCGTTTTTCAGTCTTCCCGTACTCGACGAATACTGTCTCGACTTATCCGAGCTTCCGGACTGTTTTGCCGAGCTTGAATTATCCTTTTTCCCTGTATCCTTCTTTTTCTGCGAAGAGGCGGGCGGCGTCGGAATTATCACCGGCGTATCCGATTGTTTTATTGTCTCTTTATGAGGATCGTCATCCTTTGACTTACTGCTCGTGGAACTGCTGCTTCCGGGCCTCACGGGACCCGAAGTGGTAGATGAAGGCAAAGATATGTAAGAAGACGAAGATGTCCCCGGTAGATAGCTGCTACTGCTTCCCGGTTTCGGTGTGATCGGTGGCGGAGTCGGCTTCGGCGTAGGTGTTGCTGTCGGTCTTGGCGTTGGTGTCGGCGTCGGCGTTGGTGTCGCTGTCGGTCTTGGCGTTGGTGTCGGCGTCGGCGTTGGTGTCGCTGTCGGCGTTGG
>CADCPL010000105.1 GCA_902803305.1 uncultured Lachnospiraceae bacterium | reverse complement strand
GTCTCGGATATTTCGCATTTTACGTAAGACAGGCCGATAATACGCAGGAAAACTACGAACATCTGTCGGATCTGAAAGGAACTGATTACAGACAGAATAAGAAAGCGGTTATTGTTCATCTCACCAAAGATGAAGAAGCGCCGGATATACTAGAAGATTACATTACGCTATATAACAACAATAAAAGCCTTGTCGGATGGGTCAAGGTTGATGATACGCTTATTGACTATCCGGTGATGCAGTCTCCGAATAACGAGTACTATCTCAATCACAATTTCAATCAGGAAAAAGACAATAACGGGTCGATCTTTATCGACAGCGCTTGCAGCATTTGGCCAAGGAGTCAGAACATCATCATGTACGGTCACAATATGAAGTCGGGAAAGATGTTCGGCGAACTGAAGAAATACAAGCAGGAGGACTTTGCTAAAGAGCATCCGTACATCTATTTTGATACGCTTTATGAAAAAGGCAGATACCAGGTTATGTACGTGTTCGGTGACAACGTGTACGACGAGGTAGAAGTCGCTTTTAAGTATTATCAGTTCATAGATGCCAATTCTGCCGAAGAATGGGATTCGGCCATGAACGATATGGCAGCAAAATCCCTCTATGATACAGGCGTTACGGCCGCCTACGGTGAAGACATCATAACACTTTCCACATGTGACTACGAGAAGGATGCCGAAAGGTTCGTTGTGGTAGCCAAAAGAGTAAAATAAGTTCATCATCACGCCATACTTCAAAGGAGAAATCAATGCGAAGCAATAAACAAATGATAAAAGGAATAGTTTTATCGATGACAATGATCTTGGCTCAGATCGGTGCTTTATGGTGCCCTCTAAGTGTATATGCTGATGAGATAGAGTATACAGACGGTATTGTTGATGATGGTCCGGCGATATACGAAGGTGATGATTCGGAATATGATGAGGACTCTTTCTTTGATGAATTGTGTTCCGACAACATTATTGAAGCGGATATAACAGGTACATATTATACGCTTTCAGCGGATAATATACTTGGTCAGATAAATAAGATCCGTAAGGAAGCATATGAAGAAGGTCTTGTTGATGAATATGTACCGCTCAAGTGGTCAGCTGTTCTAGAGAATGCATCGAGAAAGAGGGCTATGGAATCGGGGATTACCATAGCTCACGAAAATCTGTATGACGGTGATATATTTGACTATTCCCGTGAGGGTGGTTTTTGGAGCATGGGTGAGAATCTTGCCTGGAACAATGAACATAATGCCGGCGGAATAACATATGGTATCAATCAGTTCTATGAAGAAAAAAAGGATTATCTGCTGGCACTTCAAGGAAAAAGCCACGGTCAAACAGGACACTATACCAGTATGATAAACCCCGGATATGAATATGTCGGAGTGGGCGGATGCCAGATGGGCTGTACCCCATATGGATGGTTTACGGTCGCGATGGAACTTGGCGGATCTCCGCATTCGGGGTCTGTTGATGAAACTAAGGATGCTACCACGGGAAAGGTTACTAACAGACTAAAGGTATCGGATGATCATATAAGCGGTATTTCTCTTACAGCCCCCTCATTACTTGATGTAGGATTATCGGAAGAATGTTCGCTTGACGGTACCATAAGATATGACGGTGGTTACGGTGCTGTAACACAAAAATGTACTATCGCAGACTCAGAGGGAGGAGCTGTATGGACCAGTTCTGATGAGTCGGTGGTCACTGTCGATAAGAAAGGTGTTGTGACCGCTGTATCTGCGGGAAGTGCAACCGTAACGGTTACGATCGGGAAAATCTCAAAATCATGTGAGATCATTGTCGTATCGGGCGATTTTAAAGTTGAAGCTGTTAAGCTTGATAAAAACAGTATAGAGCTTGCAGAAGGAGATACGTATCAACTGACTGCTACTACTATTCCTGAAGGTGTATCGGCAACTGTCACATTTGCATCTGCCGATCCTTCAATTGCCGAAGTTAATTCAAACGGACTTGTTACAGCGCGCAAGGCCGGACAGACCGAAATTACTGCGTCGTGCGATGATGCGCAGCCTGCTATTTGCTCTGTAACTGTATCTGCATCTGATGTGGTGCCGGGAGATACTCCGTATGGAAATGATCCCACTGACGGTGTATGGATCGCAAAACAAAGTATCGGATCACCGGAATATACAGGAAAGGCTGTATTATTAAGCGGTCTCAGAGTATATCATGACAGGAAACTTCTTGAACAGGGGAAGGATTATACTATCTCGTATAAGAATAATGTTAATGCGGCGGATATAGGTGATAAGACCCATCCGACAGCTGTTGT
>CADCPL010000104.1 GCA_902803305.1 uncultured Lachnospiraceae bacterium | reverse complement strand
CTGTTCAGATGTGACCTGGGGAAGTTTAATTCAAGGTATTTCGTATATGTTGCCGCGTTTGGTCTGTTTACCGATGTTACGTATGAGACGGATCAGAACATGAAAAACATATTCGGGTACACCGCTTATCTTGCCGAAGCGGTAAAGAGGCTTCCGTCAATAAGATCCATTCCCCTTCGGATCACTTATGACGATAACGTGATCTCGGATAATTTCCTTGTGGGACTTGTTACCAATTCGGATTCCGTCGGGGGCATAAAAGGTATCACGGGACCTGATGTCAAACTTGATGACGGGATATTTGAGGTCCTTCTCGTGCGAGCGCCCGATAACATCCTGGAATTCAACCTGATCGCACCTGCGATACTTGACAGGAGGATCAAGTCGGATAATGTGATATGCCTGCAGTGCTCGAATTTACTTGTAGAATCGGATGAACCGATCGCGTGGACGCTTGACGGCGAATTCGGAGGCCTGGTTGACAGGGCCGAGATAGAAAATATGCATGAAGCAGTGGAGTTTGTCATATGACCGGACTTGTGCTTGAAGGCGGAGCGATGCGCGGGCTTTTTTCTGCCGGCGTACTCGATGTCCTGATGGAAAACGGTATAAAGTTTGATAACGTCATCGGTGTCAGTGCCGGGGCCTGTTTCGGATGCAACTATGTATCGGGACAGATCGGAAGAGCGATACGATATAACATGAAGTATGCGAAGGACAAGAGATATTGCAGCGTATCTTCGCTCATAAGAACGGGAGATATTTTCGGGGCAAAGTTCTGTTATCATACACTGCCGATGGAGCTTGATAAGTTTGATGAAGCCGCTTTTGTCGCATCGGGAATCCCGTTCTATGTCGTAGTGACCGATGTTGAGACGGGAGAAGCCGGTTACCACAGGATGGATGACGCATCGCCTGTTGAGATGGAATGGATGAGAGCCAGCTCCTCTATGCCGCTCGTATCAAACATTGTAGAGATAGAAGGCGGAAAGTATCTTGACGGAGGAGTGACTGATTCGATACCGCTTCGTGCATCCGAGGCTCTCGGATGCAACAGGAACGTGACGATACTTACGAAACCGCGCGGATACAGAAAGAGTTATGACAGGACGGTGCCGCTTCTTAAAATGAAATTCAAGGATTATCCGAATCTTGTTCATGCGTCGAAGGTCAGACATATAGCATACAATGAGCAGTTTGATTACTGCCTGAAGCAGGAAAAAGCGGGCAGCAATTTTGTCATATGTCCCAAGTCACCGCTTCCTATAGGTCATATATGCCATGATCCTCTGGTCATGCGCGAGGTATATGAACTCGGCCGCAGTGAGGCAAACGAGCTGATGCCGGGATTACTTAGATTTATGGAGTTTCAGTCATGAAGAAAATGTTTATGGTCCTTGCGATCATCACGGGTTTTTTTAGCTTATGTAATGTAAGGAGTGTATGTGCGGCCGAGGCAAATGCAGCAGCACCTTTGGCAGCGAAGACCGTTGATCTTGTGATCTTTGCGGGGCAGAGCAATATGTCCGGAAGGGGCGGAAACGCAGCGGCAGCACCTGCCGTACCCGTTGATACGGGGTATGAATTCCGCATTGGAACGAGCCCTACGGGAATGTATCCGATGAGTGAGCCGTTCGGGATACATAATAACGGATATCTGTGCGATCCTCCCGCACTTCGGGGAGGGAGTCTTGCTTCCGCGTTCATGAACACATATTATAATGCCACCGGAGTACCGGTTCTTGCTTTTTCGGCAGCAAGGGGAGGAGCATCGATAGGGTATTGGCAGAGCGGTCCCGTTCAGGCCGAACTGTCGCAGAAATATGACCTGATCAACGCATGGTGCCAGGCAAACAGTGTCCATATCAGAAAAAAATACGTAGTCTGGCTCCAGGGTGAAACGGACGGTGTCGGGCGTATTGAGAAGAACGCTTATCAGAGCGGACTGGCAAATACGTTCAGTACTTTGACAGCAAAAGGCGTCGATCAGGTTTTTGTGATAACGATAGGACGTTATGCGGGACTTCCGGGAACATATGATAAAGTCATAGCGGCACAGACGGAACTGTGCGCGACGGATCCGCATTTCACACTCGGATCGGATGTCCTTCGGACATTGCCGGATGCATATCTTGTTGACGGATGTCATTACGGTCAGGCTGCGCTCAACATGGCAGGAAGCCAGTGCGGAAGCGTAGCGGCAAGGTATACTGCAGCAACAGCGGGGTATTAGTATGCGTAATATTGCTTTTTTTCTCGGAGAATTGCAGCTTGATACACAGCGAAAGGTCCTTGAGGGGATCTGGGAGGCGGCCAAGGAAGACGGCAACAATGTGATCGTCTATTGCCTGACACTGTCAAGTGATGATGCGTTTAACAACGGTGAAGCATATGCTGCACTTCATGATGATTTCTCCGTGTATGACGGCTTTATTATCTATGCCGAGTCCATATATTCTCCGAGGATCAGACAGCTCCTGATCTCCAAGATACTTGAGCAGAACCGGCCGTGCGCATCGATTGATTATCCCATCTCGGGGATGATCAATGTCAGCAGTGATAATGAGTCTGCGATGAGGACTCTTTCGCAGCATCTGATAAATGAGCATGGCATTAAGACGGTGAATTTTATCGGTGGTCCTGAGGATTCGATCGATGCAGTCATCCGTAAGAGAGTGTTTGAGGAAGAACTGGCAAAGGCAGGCCTGTCGCTCGATAAGGAACGCTACTATGTCGGTGATTATTATGCAAGGAGCGGACGCGCTGCCGTTAAGTATTATGAGAGAAAGGGTCTGCTTAAGGCGGATGCATATGTATGCGCCAATGATCAGATGGCGCTCGGCGCTTTTTATGCACTTTCCGATAGAGGGATAAAAGTTCCGGAAGATACGCTCATGTCCGGTTATGACAATATATTTGAAGCGGCAAATCACTATCCGAGGATCACTACCGTATCGCGTTTTGAAAAGAAATTCGGTGAGGCGGCATACAGAAACGTTATCCGTGCCATAGAAGGAAAGAAGTATGATAAGGACCCGGTGGTCGATTCCAAGCCCGTATATGCCGAGAGCTGCGGGTGCGATGCCGTAAGACCGGTCAACCACAGGATAGTTGTCAATCAGTACTCGAGAAACAAGCTTCGTGAGGCAAGATATGCCGAGATGATAAGTGAGCTTACCGTTGAACTGACAAATGCGCGCTCCACTGAAGATGTGTGTGATTCTTTGAGAAAGTGCATTCCGGAACTCGGAGGCGATGCCTTTGTAATGGTTGCGGATAATGACATGGATGAAGCGGAAACAGGAAATGATGTAATAGGGATCTCGTATTTTAACGGAAGGCTGGAGAACCTGAACAGAGATAAGACCGCGGGAAAACATCTTCGATTTGACCCGGCTTCCTCGGGAGATCTCTATGTTCTGTATTCGCTCCATTACAGTGAACATTACTACGGGCTTGTAAATATACGTAATTCAACGATGCCTCTTTTCTCGGAATTCTATCGCGTCCTCATGATGACACTGTCTACGGTCATGGAACAGATAAGCAACATCCGAAAAATGCAGAAGATGATCAAGACCCTTGATGAGATG
>CADCPL010000103.1 GCA_902803305.1 uncultured Lachnospiraceae bacterium | reverse complement strand
TCGGAGGGACAAGATATGGACACATTGGAGAATATCCGTACCAGAAGAAGCATACGTAAGTTCACGAAAGAACCTGTTGATCATGCTACTCTCGAGAAGATCGTCGAGGCAGCTTCATGGTCGCCTTCATGGAAGAATACCCAGATAGCAAGATATATCGCCATCGAGGATCCGCAGCTTAAGGAGAAGATCGCGAAGGAGTGCACGACCGGTTTTACTTATAATGCGGGAACTATGGAATCCGCTCCGATGCTCATTGCCGTTACGGTCGTAAAGGGCAGATGCGGCTACGAGAAGGACGGATCGTTTACGACATCACGTAAGGATACATGGCAGATGTTTGATGCGGGTATCGCATCTTACGGTTTTTGTCTCGCGGCTCACGAGTACGGACTCGGAACCGTGATCATGGGGATATTTGATGATACTCTTTCCGATGTGCTTCAGATCCCTGAGGATCAGGAACTCGTTAACGTGATATGTATCGGACATCCCGACGAGTCACCTGAAATGCCAAAGAGAAAATCGGTATCAGACATTTTGACTTATAAATGATCACTTCAGAGTTTCCCGTTTGGGAAACTCTTTTTTTAAAAGAGAGAGGAGAAAACCATGCGTCATCTGATGAGCCCCATGGACTTTTCCGTGGAAGAACTGGAAAAACTGATGGACCTTGCGGCAGCGATCGAAAAGGACCCGGCCGCCTATGCACACAAGTGCGACGGCAGGATACTGGCAACATGCTTTTACGAACCGTCCACCAGAACAAGACTGTCGTTTGAATCGGCAATGCTGCGCCTCGGAGGAAATGTTCTCGGATTTGCTTCGGCGGATTCGTCAAGCGCGGCAAAGGGAGAGAGCGTATCCGACACTATCAGGATCATATCAAGCTACGCCGACATATGTGCGATGCGACATCCCAAGGAAGGCGCGCCGATGGTGGCGGCAGCGAGGTCGTGGATCCCTGTCATCAATGCGGGCGACGGGGGACACCAGCATCCCACTCAGACACTTACCGACCTTATGACGATAAGGTCGCTTAAAGGGAGCCTTTCCAACATGACGATCGGTCTGTGCGGAGACCTGAAATTCGGACGTACCGTCCACTCGCTCATCAACGCGCTCATCCGGTATGAGAACGTTAAGTTCGTATTCATATCTCCGCCTGAGCTGCGTATACCCGATTACATCAGGGAAGATGTGCTGATAAGGAACAACATCGAGTTCAAAGAAGTGATAAAGCTTGACGATGTCATGCCGGATCTTGACATACTCTACATGACAAGAGTACAGCGCGAGAGATTCTTCAACGAGGAAGATTATGTGCGATTGAAGGATTTTTACATACTGAACAAAGAAAAGATGGCGCTTGCCAAAAAAGAAATGATGGTGCTGCATCCGCTTCCGAGAGTCAATGAGATATCCGTTGAAGTCGATGAGGACGAGCGTGCCATGTACTTCAAACAGGTCAGATACGGTATGTATATCAGGATGGCGCTGATACTGACGCTTCTGGAGATTGAATAGGAGGGGCTTGAGATGTTAAATGTCGGAAAGATAGAAGAAGGATTTGTGCTCGATCATATGAACGCCGGTGAGAGCCTGCAGATATATCACGATCTGAAGCTTGATGAGCTTGACTGTACCGTCGCCATGATCATGAATGCCAGGAGCGGTAAGATGGGCAAGAAGGACATACTCAAGGTCGAATGCAGCATCGATATGCTGGATCTTGACGTGCTCGGTTTTATCGATCATAAGATCACCGTCAACGTGATAAAGGACGGTGAGATCGTTGAAAAGAAACGGCTGCATCTGCCCAAAGAGATCAAGAACATCATCAAGTGCAAGAATCCCAGGTGTATCACGAGCATAGAGCAGGAGCTCGATCACGTATTCGTGCTTACCGATCCGGAAAAAGAAACATACAGATGCAAGTACTGCGAGGAAACGTACTCGAGACTGTAGCATGCCTTGCAGTATCAGGCGAATGATGGTATATTCTTGAGTGTATATTTCATACTACAGGAGAGGTATCATGGCAGAAGAGAAGAATATCATTGAAGAGAACAGAAGCTCACTCGATCCGGAGATAAGATACCAGGACGAAGTGCCCGTTTTTTCGGAGCGCAAGAGATGGCTGTTCCTCGGACTTCCGTTCACATTTACCCAATATATCCTTAAGGATGACATACTTACCGTCAAGACGGGATTTTTCAAAACGATCATCAACGACTGCTATATGTACAAGATCGTAGATGTTCAGCTTGAAAAATCGCTGTTTGAGAAGATGGCGGGACTCGGAACGGTTGTATGCTATACATCGGATACGACCGATAAAGTTCTGCGTATCAGTCATGTATGTCATTCCGAGCAGATCAAGAACTTTATACTTGAAAAATCCGAGAAGATGAGAATGAAGCGCAGAACGCTGACAACGCTCAACCTTAATGCGGATGCGCCTGATGGAGCACTTGACGTTGAATGATGTATCCGGCTTTGAGGCGGCTTCCGCTTATATGGAGGAAGCGGCAGCCCTCGGGAGCAGGCCGGGACTTGAGCGTATAAGAGCACTGTGTTCTTTTCTCGGCGATCCTCAGGATGATCTTTCTTTTATTCATATAGCAGGGACCAACGGAAAAGGAAGTACCGGTGTCATGATCGCATCGGCACTTCATGCGTGCGGGCTTTGCACAGGTATGTACTATTCGCCGGCTGTCTGCGGCATCAAGGATCACTACATGACGGACGGCGCGATCATATCCGATGAAGATTACGCCTCGGCGGTAAGTACTGTTGCGGCTGCAAATAAAAAACTGACAGAGAGTATCGGTGAGGGAGCGACTCAGTTTGAACTTGAGACTGCGGTCGCGTTTTTGTACTTCAAGAGTAAAAACTGCGATGTTGTGGTTCTTGAGACCGGCATGGGCGGCACGGAAGATGCCACCAACATAGTCAGGAATAAGATATGTGCTGTCATAACATCGGTCTCTTATGACCATATGCAGTATCTCGGAAATACTATTTCCGAGATCGCGTCGGCAAAAGCAGGTATAATCACATCGGATCATCCCGTGATAATGCTCGGATCTTCACCTGAAGTCATCGAAGTCGTAAAAAACAGATGCCGCGAGACGGGAAGCGAGCTTTATATCGCAGATCCCGTAAAGATAAAGATGACACATGATCTTCCTGCGGGAGAGATCATTGACTATGATAAGTTTGCGAGCGTACGCATACCGCTGTCGGGCAGGTTTCAGGGAGAAAACGCCGCTGTTGCCCTTACGGTGCTTGATGTTATAAGAAAGCGCGGGCTGATACCGAAAGCGGATATAAGCGATAACGCGATAAGGACCGGACTTGCAGAGGTTATATGGCCGTTCAGGTTTGAGAGGATAAGTGAAGATCCTCTCGTGATGATTGACGGAGCGCACAACGCTGATGCGGCAAGGAAGCTTCGCCAGACGATCGAAGAAAGATTTGACGGATACACGATCATCCTCGTGATAGGGATGTTCCGTGATAAGGAATATGATAAAGTACTCGGTACTCTGGCAACTATGGCAGGTACCGTAATAACAACGGAGGCCCCGGGTAACCCGCGTGCGCTGCCGGCAAAAGATCTGGCAAAGGCTGCGTCAATTTACTGCACTGATACGGTTGCGGCAGGAAGCGTTTCTGATGCATATGATATCGCATCAGCTGCGTATAAGACGGCAGGAGAAAAGAGCGTGATCATCGCATGCGGATCATTTGCTTATCTGGCAGAGTTTCGCAAATGGGCTGAGGTTCAAGCAGGCTCTTCAGGGAGGAAAGAATGGTAATCGATATGGACAGAGTGAACAGGATCCTCGGTAATGACAAATTCAAAAAGCTCGTTGCCGAAATAGAAGAACTGGAAAAAGACAGGATATACTGCCACCATGATATGGATCATGCGCTCGATGTGGCAAGGATAGCGACTATCATCGCAGCTGATGAGAAGCTCGATATCAGCCGTGAGATCATATATGCGACGGCGCTTCTGCACGATATAGGAAGAGGCGAGCAGTATAAGAATGAGATAGAGCATGAACTTGCGGGAGCCGCGATAGCCCCGGCGATACTTGAGGAATGCGGTTTTACCGAGGATGAGACCGATGATATCGTTGTGGCGATACTTAATCACGGAAATGAGCAGATAATGGATGATAAGGATCTAAACGGTATAATATACCGTGCGGACAAGGCATCGAGAAAGTGTTATAAGTGCAGGGCGATCGATACGTGCAAGAAACCCGAAGAAAAGATCGTACGCAGCATCAGGTACTGATTCACGATATGAAGATAGGGGATAAGGATCTTAACCTTTCAGAAACAACATATGTCATGGGGATACTCAATGTAACACCGGATTCCTTTTCGGACGGTGGTTTACATAATACAGTTGAGGCTGCAACGGCCCATGCGCTTAAAATGATAGAAGACGGAGCTGCGATCATCGATATCGGAGGAGAATCGACAAGGCCCGGATATTCGGCTGTGGAAGTCGAAGAGGAGATTAAAAGGGTCATTCCCGTCATCGGATCGATCCGCAGAAAAACCGGCGCTCCCATCTCGATAGATACGAC
>CADCPL010000102.1 GCA_902803305.1 uncultured Lachnospiraceae bacterium | reverse complement strand
GCGATCTTTTCGCCATTCTCATACATCGATGTTGCAAGCGCGACAGCGCGGCAGACATCATCGCTCTTTATCCCGCCGATCACTATGGTGCCTTTATCAAGTACCTCGGGACGCTCGGTGGATGTCCTTATCAGCACCGCCGGAAAATCAAGCATCGCCGACTCCTCCGAAAGTGTTCCGGAATCCGACATGACGCAGAACGCATTCTGCTGCAGCTTATTGTAATCAAGGAAACCGAACGGTTTCATGCTCTGTACGAGAGGATCGAATTTAAAGCCTCTCTTCTCGATGAACTTCGCACTTCTCGGATGTGTCGAATAGATGACGGGCATCTTATACTTTTTCGCGATCACGTTGACCGAGTTCATGAGCTCCATGAAGTTATCTTCGATATCGATGTTCTCTTCCCTGTGAGCGGACAGCAGTATGTATCCGCGTTCTTTAAGGCCGAGTCTTTCAAGGACATCGCTCTTTTCTATCTTGTCTTTATGTGCAGCAAGCACTTCCTTCATCGGGGATCCGGTTACAAATATAGTCTTGCCGTCGATCCCTTCTGACAGGAGATATCTTCTCGAATTCTCGGTGTAAGGCAGATTGATGTCCGATATGTGATCCACGATCTTGCGGTTGATCATCTCTGATACGTTCCAGTCCCAACACCTGTTTCCGGCTTCCATATGGAAAATGGGTATCTTCAGACGCTTTGCGCTGATCGCGGAAAGTGCCGAATTCGTATCTCCGAGGACAAGCAGCGCATCGGGTCGGATCTTATCAAACAGCGCATACGATCTTGCGATTATATTTCCCATCGTCTCGCCGAGATCGGCTCCAACGCATTCCAGAAAGTGATCGGGAGAGCGCAGCTCCAGATCCTTGAAAAAGATCTCATTAAGTGTGTAGTCGTAGTTCTGTCCCGTATGAACGAGCGTGTGATCAAAATATCTGTCGCAGCACTTGATGACAGACGACAGTCTGATGATCTCGGGACGGGTTCCGACTATAGTACATACTTTCAGTTTGTCCGGCATATTTACACCTCTTCGAAAAACGTATCACTCCTGTCGGGATCAAACACTTCGTTGACCCACATAACGGTTGCCATATCGTCATCTCCGATATTGGCTATGCTGTGCGTATATCCGCACGGTATATCTATGACTTCAAGCTTGTCTCCCGATACCCGGTACTCCGTTACCGTATCGGTCCCTATCTTGCGAAGTCTTATAAGTCCTGTTCCCCTGACAACAAGAAACTTCTCGTTCTTGGTATTGTGCCAGTGATTGCCCTTTACTATCCCCGGATGCGATATATTGACGGATACCTGTCCGCGCTCGGGCGTGCGAAGGAATTCCGTAAAGGATCCCCTGTCGTCCTCATGCATCGTAAGCGGATATGACATGTCATCCTCGGGAATGTAGCTCAGATAAGTGCTGTACAGCTTCTTGGTAAATCCGTCCGAAAAATCAGGAAGTTCGAGCCGCCTTCTTCCCTCGGCAAACGAATATAACAGTTCGGGGATATATCCGAGCTTTACATCATAAACGGTCGGAACGTATCCGTATCCGTCCTTAACATGCTCCCGTCCGAACATGCACTCTATGATCTCATCCACAACATCATCTATATAAACAAGAGTCAGTTTTGTCTCGGGATCGTTTACTTTGATCGGAAGTCCTCTTGCTATGTTATTGCAGAAAGTAGCGACCGCTGAATTGTAATTCGGGCGGCACCACTTACCGAACACGTTCGGGAATCTGTATACCACGGCAGCTGCTCCGCTTCTTTTTGCATATTCAAACACAAGATCCTCTCCGGCTTTTTTGCTGATCCCGTACGGATTATCAAGAGCAGCCTGTATCGAAGAGGACACTATGATCTTTGCTTTATTGTTCCCGGCCTTCTCAAGTGCGGATATCACCCGGCCGGTGAACCCGCAATTACCTTCCATGTATTCACTGTTATCCCTTGGTCTGTTGATGCCTGCCAGATGGATCACGACATCACAGTCGCCTGCGTACTTGTCAAGAAGTGCCGGATCCGTATCGATATCAAACGGAAAGACCGTAATATCATCCATGTATTTCATGCGTTGTATCAGATTTTTTCCTATAAAACCGCCTGCTCCGGTGACAACTGCCTTCAAGCCTGCTTCCTCCACTCTTCAAGTTCATCCCTTATATAAGCAAGTGCCAGCAGCTTCTCCTTGACCTGCTCCACATCAAGTATCGTCGTATTATTGGAATTGAATTCGGTAAGCTTTGCCCTCTCGACACTGCCTTCCTTGAAGTACTTGTCGTAGTTGAGATCTCTCTGGTCTGCCGGAACTCTGTAGAAATTACCGAGATCATATGCCCTTGAACATTCTTCGTTCGTAAGGAGCGTTTCGTACATCTTCTCGCCGTGCCTGATACCGATGATCTTCACTTCATTATCCGCATCGAACAGCTCTTTGACTGCTCTTGCAAGCGTCTCTATCGTACATGCCGGAGCCTTCTGGACCATTATGTCTCCGGCCTGCGCATTCTGGAATGCAAACAGTACGAGCTCCACCGCTTCCTCAAGGCTCATGATGAACCTCGTCATTGTGGGTTCCGTAACGGTAAGCGGAAGCCCCTGCTTGATCTGGTCTATGAACAGAGGGATGACCGATCCGCGCGAGCACATAACGTTTCCGTATCTGGTGCCGCATATGAGCGTTCTGTCAGGATCGACCGTGCGCGACTTGGCAACGAATACCTTTTCCATCATCGCCTTGCTCGTTCCCATTGCATTTACCGGATATGCCGCTTTGTCGGTCGAGAGGCATATGACTTTCGAAACGCCGGCTTCTATCGCACAGGTGAGCACGTTGTCGGTTCCGATAACATTAGTCCTGACCGCTTCCATCGGGAAAAATTCACAGCTGGGCACCTGCTTGAGCGCAGCCGCATGGAATATGAAGTCAACTCCGTGCATCGCATCCCTGACGCTCTGTATGTTCCTGACATCACCGATGTAATACTTGATCTTCGGGTTATTATAGTGATGTCTCATATCGTCCTGTTTTTTCTCGTCACGCGAGAAGATCCTTATCTCGCCGATATCGGTGGAAAGGAATCGGTTCAGCACTGCGTTCCCGAAAGAACCCGTTCCTCCTGTTATGAGCAGTGTTTTGTTTGAAAAGAAATTTTCAGTCATTTGTAGGCTCCCATTTGTGCGGTTTATTGTCATAAGTTCTGTCTATAGGAAGAGTGCCGTCGGCATTTCTTATCTGATATGTGGGCACCATCTTCTTTACCCATTTACGTATGGTCTCGTCGTCCGTTTCATCCTTGGACAGTTCGTTTACTATCTCAAGCTCCTTGTAGAATTCTTCCTCGTCAAACTCTATGGGCTTTCCTATATGGATCCTGCTGTTGGCCGTATCCTGAAGTCCTTCCTCTTCCATCAGCATCTCCTCATACAGTTTTTCACCCGGACGCAGTCCCGTGAACTGTATCTGTATGTCCTCTCCGGGAACGTAGCCCGACAGACGTATAAGGTTGATGGCAAGGTCAAGTATCCGGACAGGTTCACCCATCTCAAGGACGAATATCTCTCCGCCCTTTGCATAGGCACCTGCCTGTAGAACGAGCGATACAGCTTCCGGTATCGTCATGAAATATCTGATGATGTTGGGATGTGTTACGGTTACCGGTCCGCCGGCTTCTATCTG
>CADCPL010000101.1 GCA_902803305.1 uncultured Lachnospiraceae bacterium | reverse complement strand
GTATGCTTTTATACGATCATGTAATGATCTCATTTTCCGTCCCTTCTTTCCGATCTCCCCTGATCAAATATCGAGTTTTTTCGTGCATGTGACCGCAAGCGCACCCGGACCGATATGGCAGGCAACGCTTAGTGACAGCGGATTCATGACGATCTCATTTTTCGGATAGACGGCCTGTACTTCTTCTTTCCATTTCATACCTTCCTCTTCATTTCCGGAATATGCGACAGCTATCCACAGATCCCCCCGTCTGTCATCCATGCAAAATCTCTCTTTGATATCCCGTTCGATAGCAGCAAGCATTATCTCCTTTGCCCGTTTATAGCCTTTCGCTTTGGCATATGCATCCAGTTTCTCGCCCTGTATCTGAAGTACCGGTTTGATCTTCAGAATGGTGCCGACAGCAGCTGCCGCGGGAGTGATCCTGCCGCCCTTCTTCAGGTATTTCAAAGTGTCCACCGTGATATATATGGACGAATCGAACTTCGTCTCTTCGAGATATTCCTTTATCTTATCGGCTTCCCAGCCTTTATCGGCCATCGCCTTTGCATCGATGACGGATTGTCTGAGCGTTACCGATATCCTCTGATTATTGACGACAAATACCCTGCCCTCGTACATATCTTCCGCAAGAGCCATTGTTGCCATACAAGTTCCCGACAGTCCGCTCGACATCGGGATGAACACGATCTTGTCATACTGTTCCAAAAGCTTATCCCATGAATCCTCTATATCGCCGAGCGCCGGCATGGATGTGGATATCAGCGCATTCTCATCCTCAAGCGCTTCATAAAACTGTGACTGAGTCAGAGAGATATCTTCATAGTACAGTTTTTCATTGATATAAAACGGCATGGGCTGAACAAATACCCCCAGTTCCTTTGCCTCTGCCTGTGTGATCCCGCTGTTGGAATCAGTCATTATCGCTACAGTGCTCATCTCTCCTCCGTATACTCGTCTCCAAATGATTGCAGGGAGTTTATATATTCTATCTTTACTCTGTCATGGAACTTTGAAGTCTCCCACGCATCCATTATGCGCTTTACGACTCCGGGCGTATCATTTTCCGAAAGATGAGGCAGAACCACAAAAAACTGATTGGGTCTGTACTGAAAGATGATATCGCTCTTTCTGATCGCGTTTCGAAGTACACTGCCAAACTCTGCGGCCGCTTCCCGGAGCACAGGTTTCTTTTCATCCGTCGTGATCCTGAAGAGCACCCTGTTGACAACACCTTTATAGCGTTTCAGGAATCTGATGATAAAACGATAGTTCCAGGAAAAAGCCTCCAGCCCGAGGAGCATTGCACCCTTTCCTTCACCGCGTTCAGATACGATCCTTATGACACGTGCAAGATCGTTTTCAAAATCGTCATCATTTCCCGTATCATCACCCGGATCATAAACGGCATAGCCGTGCTTATCGTTCTGTTTTACTTTGTACAGCGCACTGTCGGCATACTGAAACAGTGTCTGATAATCAGACGACTGATCAGGTGCGAACGCACATCCTACAGAGATCCCCAGAGGGATCCCGTGATCCGCTCCCATGAGAGCCTCCGCTTCTTCTTCAAGCTGATCGTTCAACCTGACGACAAGCGAGGCAACTGCTTCGTCCTCTGTTATATCGGCGAAAAACGCCATGAATTCATCTCCGCCTATCCTGCATATAACATCCGAGGCTCTGACATTGTGACGCAATACTTCGGAGAATGCAACAAGTACCCGGTCTCCCATATCGTGACCGAATATATCATTAACAAGTTTGAAATTATCAAGATCCAGGATCATGAGCGCGCCGCTGTTATCCGAGCAAAGTGACGCCACCATATCGGTCCCGCTCACTTTATTCAAAAAACCCGTGAGCTTATCAAGCGTGGCCTCTTCCGTGAGTGTCTCTATCGTCTTGCTGTTTGTGATCGTATTGATGATACGGTTCACAAGCACATCCCTGTCAAACGGCTTGTGGATAAAGTCCGAAGCTCCTTCTTTAAGACCTCTTCTTTCGATCTCACTGTTACTCTCTCCCGTAAGGAAGATGACGGGAGTCTTGGTCCTTTTGTTCCGTTCCTCGAACTTTCTCAGCTCCCGATATGTCTCAAACCCATCCATCTCGGGCATGAGGATATCGAGCAGTATAAGATCCGGTTCATTCTTTTCCATGAATGTAAGAAGATCTTTTCCGCTCCTAAGGCAGCTTACGCGCATCCCTTTTTTATTCAGCTGTTCTCTTGCATTTTTAAGACTCAGCGGCTCATCATCGACCGCCACTATCCAGTACTCCATCAGTTCAATCTCCCGGCCGGTCAAGCAGTTTCAGAATACTTTCATAATCAAATCGTTCGGACGCTGTTCTGATCTTTTCAAACAGTTCCGTCTCTTCCTTCGGTATACGGTAATCCTCCATCTTCGTAAAGATCTCATCCAACCTGTCACAATCCATTTCTTCGGCAGCCTCTGCGACCTGTTGGTACGTATCTTTCATAAGAACACTGCCTGCTTCGGGCTTATTCGAATCATCCTTCTTCGGAAACAGCCCGGATAAAGAATCCCTCAGGGCAAGATACCGGCTTATGAACTGCATGTGATTGGCATCTATGTATTCCCTGTCGCCGGTTTTGCCTGCAGTTTCAAGCCTCTGGGCCTGCTCACCGAGATCAGCGGCTCCTATGACGCGAAGCGAACTCTTAAGCGCGTGTATTTTTATCGTATAATTTTCATCATCCCCTTCGGACAGGAATCGTGCGAGTTGCTCGGTACAATCATCGACCGAACTGTAAAACATCTTAAGTATGGACATATATGACTCGATAGATCCGTTATTCTTAAGTCCGACATCGATATCCATAACACCGCCGCGAAGCGCCTCCAGTTCATTCGGGATCTCATCCCTGCTTCCGGTCTCTTCCGCTTCGCTGTCTGCAACATACTCCTCGATCTTTTCCTCGGGAATATACACCCGAAGCATATCCTCAAGCGCATTCGGATCAACCGGTTTGGTCAGGTAATCGTCAAACCCCGCACCGATATAGAACTCCCTTGCCCCCGGGATCGCATTTGCGGTAAGACATACGGCAGGAGTTGAAACATTAAGGCTCTTTGGGCCCGTGCGTATTTCGGCAAGCGTTTCTATACCGTCCTTTTCGGGCATCATATGGTCAAGAACAAGTACATCGTACACGTTAGTTTCTGCAAGCTTTACGGCTTCCCTGCCGGAGTCCGCGGTATCCACCGATATACGTGTCTGTTTTACAAGATTGCGGAAAACCTGAAGGTTCATCGGGTTATCATCAACCGCAAGAACTCTGGCCGTTGGTGCGGTATATCTCTCTCTTTCTTTTACCGTTTCCTCTGCCTTCGCATCGGGTTTCTGCCCGGTCTTGGAATATGCAAGGATCTCATCCACGATCTTCAGCAAATGTGTTCCCGCAGACTTCACATTATCGGAATACCCGCGTATCGTATCATCACGGGTTTCCCTCAGTATCATCTCGTTATTACCCATCATAGCGTTAATGGGTGTTCTTATCTCATGCGACACCTGAGCCAGGAATACTGACTTGGCTTCGCTTTCGGCCATTGCTCTTACGGACATACGAAGATATCTGTTGGATCTTGTCATTATGATGCCGATGACAACGGTTATCACAAATATGACGACTATGGTACTGATAAAGATCTGTGTAAGAGTGCCCAGTGTATCTGTTGCATCCTCCACGGAAATACAATGCCACCCGCTCCTGAAATCCTCCACGTATACAATATAGTGATCCCCGCCAAAGTCGATCTCAAAACAATTGTCGTCATCCGTTTCGATGTTCTCGACTATACGTGCTCCCAGGGTATTTTTTTCCTCATAATAGTTCTTACCTATCTCCCCGCTGTCGGAATGAGCAACAACAACGCCCTTATCGCTCAGCAGCATTTCGATATCCGTCTCACCGTTTGCAACGGCCTTCTCTGTCAGATCCTGTATACGATCGAGCGATACATCTACCGATATGACACTGACCCCATCGCACAATGTCTTTCCAACGGCGAGCATGACATTTCCGGACTGGACATCTATATACGGATCAAGTATTGTCAGTTCTCCGGGATTTTCCATAGGGAGCGTATACCACGGCCTTATCGTTGCATCATAATCTGCGGGCGGCACCCAATTGGTACCCGAGAAAAATCTCCCGTTAATATATCCGTATAGACCTGTCATATTTTCAAGAACGGCACTTCTGACCGCAGTTGACTGATCTACGAGATAATCCTGTATCTCCTTATCCGTCCTGTGTTCGCGGATCATCTCATCAAGTACATAAGCGGCAAGATTTATGGAATCCATGTTGGTGGACAGATACCTGTCGATCTGATCGGCCGATTCCATAGCTGCTATCCTGCCGTCTTTTATCATATTCTCGCGCTTTTCGTTATAAAGCTTGCTGTAATATACAAAGATGACGCCGATAAAAAATGCAATGATAAGCAGCGTAACAACTATATATTTACGCCTGAGTTTTTTTTCATCCTTGTTCAGTTCATACTTATCATTTGCCAAAACCTTAACTACCTCCGTAAAGGCATAATAACACGCATATTATTTTATAGTTAAACCGTTGTTCTTGCAATATCCAATCATTCATTCGGGCTCATAAAACAAAGAAAAGACCGCAATAATGCGGTCTTAAATATCGGAGTGACGTGATTCGAACACGCGGCCTCTACCTCCCTAAGATAGCGCTCTAGCCAAACTGAGCCACACCCCGAGCAAAAGATATTCTATAGGAAAGGGGCATCAATGTCAAGGGGATTGTGATTTTTCCTTCAGATATGCTATAATAAGCGCATGGGTATCAATTCATACGGTTTGTTCGGAAACGGGCAGAGCGGCCCGTACAATAACAGGAACTACGAACTGGAGAGGCAGCTTCAGACAAGACAGCAGCAACTGAGCGAACTTGAGAAGATGCCTTCTTTGACTGCGGCCCAGCAGGAAAAGCGTGCGCAGCTCCTTAATGCGGTCGATCACCTGTCCGGCAGGATCAATCCCCCTGAGAAGTCTGTACAGACCGATCTTAAAGGTATCGGAAACCGCGATACCGAGGACGGCATTGTAATCCCCAAGTCCAAAATGGATGCAAGCGCCGCTTATTCCAAGATGACTCCCGACTCAGTCAAGAGACGCAGCGGATATGCCGGCAACGAATATACCAACTCGGGAAATATCACATATAAAAACCCGGGGCGTTATGACGGTAATGCCACAACACCCCAGGATACGTATCTTAAAGGTTTCTTTGTAGATATCAAGCTTTGATCAGCCTTCTATGAACAGAACTCCGAGAGTTCCCGGACCGCAGTGTGAGCTGATGACTCCGCCCGCACTCGTTTCAAGTATCTCATCGAAATGATCAAGTTCCTCAAGATAAGCTCTTACATCATCAACAATAGCCCGATCGGTGCAGGTATGCGTGATGAACACTCTCTGGGGCCTTGCTCCAAGCAGCGCATGATGCATATCACTGACGTAATCCATGACTACCGCATGCATCTGTCCTCTGTACTTCTTGGATACTTCCATTTTTCCATCCTTCACGATTATCTTCGGATGGATCCGCAGTATCCCGCCCGCAAGAGCAGCGACGCTTGAACATCTTCCTCCTCGTGCGAGGTAAGTAAGCGTATCTATTACAAAACTCGATCTTACTTTCGGTTTAAGCCGTTTTATCTCGTCAAGTATCTGCGATGCATCAAGACCGTTTTCCGCCATAAGTGCCGCTTCAACGACCAGAAGCCCTATACCTGTCGAAAGATTATCCGATCCGACAACATGGACTCTGTCCTCGGCATCAAGGTCAGACGCCACCATCCTGATCACATTGGCGGTCGTTGACATTGATTCCGATATCGTAAAGATCACAAGTTCATCTCCCGCATCCAGCACCGGTCTGATGACATTTTCGGCATCGGTCACCGATACGGCTGATGTCTTGGGCGTTGTCTTATTCTTATCCGCCCACTCGAAGATCTCTTTCTGAGTGATCTCTATCCTGTCACGGTACTCTTTATCACCGAGAACTATATGAAGCGGGATGATAGTGATCCCGTACTTCTCTACGATCTCGTCCGACAGATCGCAAGTACTGTCCGAACAAATCCTGATCATTTATGCGATCTTTGACTTTGCAAGCTCGGCAAGTGTTGCAAATCCTTCGGCATCATTTACTGCCATCTCGGCAAGCATCTTACGATTGATGTCGATCTCGGCAAGCTTGAGTCCGTACATGAACTTGCTGTATGAAATACCGTTCATCCTTGCTGCTGCATTGATACGAGCGATCCAAAGCTGTCTGAACTGACGCTTACGCTCTTTTCTTCCTGCAAAAGCAGTGTTAAGAGCACGCATAACAGACTGCTTTGCTATACGATACTGATTTGATCTTGCTCCTCTGTAACCTTTTGCAAGCTTTAATACTTTATTATGTTTTCTTCTGGCATTCATTCCGCCTTTGATTCTAGCCATTTTCTCTACCTCCTAAACTATATTAATGAAGATACGGTGTGATCTTCTTCATGTTCTTTACGTTTGTCTCATCCGTCATTACTGCATGGCGAAGATTTCTCTTGTTCTTGGTAGTCTTCTTGGTAAGAATATGGCGTCTGTAAGCCTTGTTTCTCTTTAACTTTCCTGTACCCGTTACCTTGAAACGCTTTGCAGCGGATCTGTTTGTTTTGATCTTTGGCATAACTCTTTCCTCCTGAATCTTTTGATTATTTTCAACTGTACAATCGCTTGTCAGCGTTTTTCAGCTAAAAACATTGTAAGTGTCCTGCCCTCAACCTTGGGGGCTTTTTCGACAACCGCAACATCCTCGAGCGCCTGTGCAAAATCATCGAGTATGTATTTGCTGTTGTTCATGTGAGCCATCTCACGGCCGCGGAAACGAAGCGTAACCTTAACCCTGTCACCCTTCGACAGGAACTTCCTTGCAGCGGCGATCTTTGTGTTGAGATCGTTCGTATCGATGTTCGGCGACATCCTGATCTCCTTGATCTCGATCACTTTCTGTTTTTTCTTTGCTTCCTTCTCTTTTCGGGACTGCTCATAACGAAACTTTCCGTAATCAATTATCCGGCATACGGGCGGCGCTGCGTTCGGAGCGATCTTCACGAGATCAACACCGGCTTCCTCTGCCAGTCTCCTTGCTTCATCAAGGCTCATGATACCGAGCTGTTCATTGTTCTCTCCGATTACGCGAACTTCCTTATCACGGATCTGTTCGTTGATCATTAAATCTGCTATTGTTTTACCCTCCTGTAAGAAACAAAAAAATCCGCCCACATAGGTAAGCAGATCGACATAAATAAACACCGGTTGTGTGTCCTGATATTAACGCTCGACAGGCTGTATCCATCGGATTCCCTCGAGGTGAGATCTCTCTGCTTTCCTGTATAGGTCATAAACCACTATGACAATCTATCATACATCGGCGCGCATGTCAACAGACCATTTGATCAAAAATGAGACCGCAAGGGAAAAAAGCGCGGTCAGGGGAAAAGTCATCCACGCAACGCTGCTTTTCGGGCTGTAATATCTGAGTATATACCACAGGCAGATGCTTGCGGGAAGCGCAACCGAGAGTACATACCAGAAGGCTTTCTTCGGCCTGATGTCATAATAGAGATAATGCGTCTGTCCCAGAAGCGCTCTGTAGCAGCCTATCCTGTCTATACACGGGTATGATATGATCGTGGCGCCTGCCGCTACCAGACAGACAACGATCCTTCCGTACATTCCCGCCAGTGCCTGATCGTCCATAAAGGTGAGTAGCATTATGTAAACCACTCCCGAGCACGTCATGATGATCAGGCTGTATGTGATCTTATAGATCAAAACCGGCCTTGCCGTTCCATATGCAAGCTTGACCGATTCATATACATCCCTTATGGATGTGCTGTCCGGTCTACTTATGTAAACCTTGTCCGATCTTATCACGGTAAGGATATTCACAACGCATACTATCACTGCTATCACGGACGATACGGATATCACAACGATCCTGCCCGTGCGCTCCGATCCCGAATACACTGCTTTTCCGGCAACAAGAGCATATAAGCAAAAATAAACAGCGAGGGCGAATAACTGCACGGCTATCACGCCGGCAACCGTCCTCGCAAATTCATTTCTTTCTTTCATATATCTTACTATACGATCGTCCATTTACAGCTTATCTTCTCCGCGGCCTTCTTCCAGTCTCCTGACATATGTATCGGGATCAGCCTTCATATCGATCATCATCCGCATTGCATTAAGTACCATACGGTCCTTGCTGCACTCTACGGGATTCTTGCCGATCTCCCTTATCAGATTATACTTGTCCATCTGAAAAACATACAGATCCGACAGACTGTAACCGCAAACCTTTACGGCATCGCGAAGCGACCTGTTCGCGGCATAGTACTCAAACTCTTTATAAACCTCCGGATCCGCGATCAGATCCGCCCAGAGTCCGTCAGTCCACTGCCTGTCATATCCGCACCTGTCGCACAGATCATAGAAGATCTCGCATGCCTTGATTTTCGAAGTGGCAATGATTATACTCACTCTTCCGCTGCTTCTTCTTTCCTGCTGACGCGCTCATCTATCTCGGCGCGCACATCCTTTATGAACTCTTCAAGATCACGTGCGCCCTCATCACCGAGGAATCTGCTCCTGACTGCGATATTGCCGGCTTCTTCTTCCTTCTGGCCGAGAATGAGCATGTAAGGTACTCTCTCGAGTCTTGCTTCTCTTATCTTGTATCCGATCTTTTCGGATCTGTCATCAAGAACCGCTCTTATGCCCGCTTCCTTGAGTCTGTTCAAAACCTTCGTCGAATAATCAAGGAACTTGTCCGAGATAGGCAGTACCTTGACCTGAACGGGTGACAGCCATGTAGGGAATTTACCTGCACAGTTTTCCGTGAGCACACCGATGAATCTTTCTACCGATCCGAATACGACTCTGTGGATCATGACCGGCATATGCTCCAGTCCGTCAGAACCTGTATATTTAAGATCAAAGTTCTGAGGAAGCTGGAAATCAAGCTGGATCGTTCCGCACTGCCATGTTCTTCCTATGCAGTCCTCAACGTGGAAATCGATCTTGGGTCCGTAGAACGCACCGTCTCCTTCATTGATCTCATAAGGAAGTCCCATCTTCTCAAGGGCACTCTTAAGGCCGTTTGTAGCTTTTTCCCAATCCTCGAGCGATCCCATATGATCGTCGGGCATCGTGGACAGCTCGATGTGATAGACAAAATCAAGTTTTTCGTATACTTCGTTGATGAGCTTTACGATATGCTCGACTTCTTCTCCCACCTGCTCCATTGAAATGAATTCATGCGCATCGTCCTGATGGAACGCGCGAACCCTCATGAGTCCGTGCAGCGCACCTGATTTTTCATGTCTGTGAACAAGGCCGACCTCCGCATAACGAAGCGGAAGATCCCTGTATGATCTCGGTTCGTTTTTGTATACGAGTATCGATCCGGGGCAGTTCATGGGCTTGATACAGAACAGCTCCTCGTCGATCGTTGACGTATACATGTTGTCCTTGTAGTGATCCCAGTGGCCCGATGTTACCCACAGTCCCTGGTTGAGCATTACAGGCGTCTCAATCTCCTGATAGCCGTTCCTGTAATGAACCTCTCTCCAGTATTTCATGAGTTCGTTTCGAAGTATCATGCCGTTGGGCAGGAAGAAAGGAAATCCCGGGCCCTCATCGGCCATCATGAACAGCTTCATTTCCTTTCCGATCTTACGGTGATCACGCTTCTTGGCCTCTTCAAGCCTTGTGATGTATTCTTC
>CADCPL010000100.1 GCA_902803305.1 uncultured Lachnospiraceae bacterium | reverse complement strand
GTATTTGTTTCAAGCTGTATATCAAGATCGAGCAGCATCCTGGCGCAGCTGATCTCCATGTTGTAAAGCCGGGGCTGGTATGCACGCGGACCGTCGGCGCCTCTTTTGATCATGAGTTTCTTTTCCATTGCCAGATTCTCGCATTCGGACCTGACATATTCGCCGTCGACCTGCAAAAGCTGCGTGGCATCTTCGATCAGTTTCTCGAGCGGTATGTATATATGACCTTCGGATACGGCAAGACTGAGCGCATACCTGATACCGCTCTTTACACGGCAGGCGGCATCAACTGCCACACCCGAAGCCCTTGCCATCTCATCGGCAGTGCGGAAACCGACTCCCTCGATGTCTTCGGCGATCCTGTACGGATCTTCCCTCATGACATCAAATACACCGTTGCCGTATTTTTTATATATCTTACCTGCAAGGTTATTGGTGATACCGAACTTCTGAAGGAACAGCATGACCTTGCGAAGGTCCTGTTTCTCGGTGACATTGGCGGCTATCTCCTGAGCCTTGCGAAGGCTTATCCCCTTCACGTGCGCGAGCATCTCGGGTTCCTCTTCCATTATCCTGAAAGTGTCCGTCCCGAACGTCTTTACTATCCTTTCCGCAAGAGCGGGACCGATGCCCCTCACTGCCCCCGATGACAGGTACCTTAGCACCGCGACCTCATCCTCGGCAGGCGATATCTCATAGCTGTCAAATGAGAACTGTCTTCCGTAGACGGGATGAGAAACATACTGACCCTCAAGCACCACAGGCTCGCCTGTACTTATCGCATGCAAAGCACCGACACATGTTATTTCTTCTGTGTCGGTGGTTAGTTCAAAAACAGTATATCCGTTATCCTCATTGGAAAAAATGATGTGTTCGATATAACCGGAAATCTTTTCCATCAGATCTTAAACTGAATTGTTCCTCTTCATCTGTTCATATAACTGCTGAGCAAGAGTATTGCTTCCGCCTCCGCTCTGATTGACTATCTCCTTACTGTACTCGGCGATAAGGTTCTCCTTGTAATAGTCAACGAGCGTATGATTGGGGTCGGATTCATCGGACGGGACCATGGCCTTCTGCATGTTCTTGAAGACCTGCTCGTAGAAATACGCCTCAAACTGTTTGCAGGCATCAAGGAGTTCGTCATCGGACTTCTCCCTGTTATTGCCGGAAAGCGTTCTTTCGAGATTGCTCGCCTTTGTAGCTGTTTGTGTCAGATAATCAGAGTATAAGCTTCCTATGTCCATACATTACCTCTTAAGATCGTTTGCAACCTGCAGCATCGAATCGGATGTTGTTATGACTTTTGAATTGAGCTCATATGCACGCTGTGCGATGATCAGATTGACCATTTCATCAGCAACCTGAACATTCGAGCTCTCAAGGTATCCCTGGCGCACCTCGGATTTCGTAAGGTTGGCGTTCGTTGCCTCGTTAAGAGCAGCACCCGAAGCTTCCGTCGGAAGATACATCGTACCGCCCGTCTTGAACAGTCCGCTCGGATTCTGGAACTGGAACAGACCTATCTGCATTCCCGCTATCGGCTGCTGGTTGTTGTTAGCGTCGGGATATGTAAGCTGTCCGTTTGCATCCACCTGAACCTTGTTGGCGATATAATCCGCAGGTATCGTTATAGGCTGACCCGTTGTGTTAAGCACCGGATAACCGTCTGATGATGTCAGCCACATCTGGTTGCCCGGACCGATAGCAAAGTGAAAATCACCGTTTCGCGTATACACCGTCTTGCCGTTATTGTTAAGGGCGAAAAATCCCTCGCCGCTTATTGCAAAGCTTGTAGAGCTCTCCGAAGCCTGGAATGCACCCTGGGTGAACTCCGATGTGATGGCAGCGTTACGAACACCAAGTCCAACCTGTGCTCCTACCGGCTTCTGGATACCGTTAGCGGTAGTGGTCCTCGTCTGTATCTCCTGATACAGGAGGGACTTGAACTCATTCTGCTCTGTCTTGTATCCCACGGTATTAACATTCGCCAGGTTGTTGGCGATGGTATCAACGTTGGTCTGCTGCGCGATCATTCCCGATGCACCGCTCCATAATGCTCTAACCATAAATTACCTCCTTAACTGTCCTTCCTATCTACTCCGCCTATACTTTTCCAAGCTGGTTGACTGCCACATCAAGTGTTTCGTTATGCGCCTGTATCATCTTCTGGTTCGTATCATACGCACGCTGATAGTTGATCAGGTTGACCATTTCCTTGACCGTCTGTACATTGGATGCTTCAAGCATCCCGTTATAGATTGTTGCTGTGGATTCTACCGGTGTTGCGCCCTCAACGACATCGTAATAGTTCTCTCCGTACTTCTTCAGATAGTTGTAATCCTGAAAGTCCTGAACCTGTATCGTTGCGACCGCATTACCGTTCTGATATATCGTCCCGTTAAGTCCCATGGTGGGCTTGATGATGGGATCGAGCTTGATGTGCTGTCCGTTTATGTCAAGAACGTAGTCACCGTTCTTGTTGACAAGATCTCCGTTAGTATTGACTATGAAATCTCCGGCCCTCGTATACTTGGTGGAAACAGTTCCGTCCTTGGCCGTGAACTCTATGGCAAAAAATCCCTTGCCGCTTATCGCCATATCATAATCATTACCCGTGGTCACGAATGAACCTTCCGAATAATCCGTGTAAGTCTCCCCTATCTTGACACCGAGATTCATGGCTCCCAGTTTTCTGGCTTCAAACGGTTCCGATGTATCCTTGATCTTATAAGCAAGTACATCGTAAAAAGCTTCGGATGTGGATCCTTCTGCCTTGAATCCGGTAGTCGATGAATTGGCCAGATTGTTGGCCAGAACGTCGACTCTCCTCTGCTCGTTCACCATTCCGGTTGCAGCCGTATACAGTCCCTTAACCATACGTTACCCCTTTTTCTGCGCTTCATCCCCTCGCAAAGCTTAACCGAAATTGTCCGTATAACCGGCGAGGAATTCCACGTATTTTCCTGTTCCTATTGCCACGGCCGTCATCGGATCTTCAGCTGTCATCGTATTGATACCGGTCTTGTAAGCGATCAGGTCCTCAAGCCCTCTGAGGAGGCTCCCGCCGCCTGTAAGAACGATACCCCTTGCCGCTATGTCTGCAGCAAGCTCCGGGGGAGTTCTCTCGAGAACGGAGTGGATGGCTTCAACCACCTGACCCGTCGTATCACGAAGCGCTTCTTCCGTTTCCTCCGATGAAACCTTAACGGTCCTCGGCAATCCTGTTACGAGGTTACGTCCCGTAACCTCAAGGTACTCTATTTCCGGGCGTTTGAACGCCGTTCCTATCTTGATCTTGATATCCTCGGCCGTATTGTCACCGATGAGCAGATTGTGCTTCTTTCTCATGTATCTGACGATCGCTTCGTCAAAATCATCCCCGGCGACTTTGATCGAGGTGGAGACTACCGCGCCTCCGAGTGAAATGACCGCTATATCGGTCGTGCCACCGCCTATATCGACTATCATGTTGCCGCACGGTCTTCCGATATCGATACCTGCACCGATCGCTGCGGCTATAGGCTCTTCTATGATCTCAACGTATCTGGCTCCTGCCTGGTACGTAGCATCTTCAACTGCCTTCTTCTCAACCTCGGTAACTCCCGAAGGTACGCATACGCTGATCCTCGGCTTACGGAAGTTCTTCCTTCCCACTGCCTTCTGGATGAAATACTTGAGCATCTTCTCGGTAGTCGTGTAATCCGAGATAACTCCCTGTCTGAGCGGTCTTATGGCTACTATGTTTCCGGGAGTACGTCCCAGCATCATTCTGGCTTCTTCACCTATCGCCCTTATCGTGTTGGTGTCCGTATCAAGAGCTATTACCGAAGGCTCCTTGAGCACAACACCGCGACCCCTCACGTACACAAGAACGCTTGCGGTTCCCAGATCTATACCTATATCCGAATAAAGCATGTCTTTCCCCTTTCAATGCTTTTGTACAAAATTATTCAAGATATAGTATACCGCAACGCATTTTTATTTTCAATTCTAAAAAGTACGGCAAAGTACAAAAAAACAGCCTAAAACGAGATCGGTTCCATCCGTTTTAAACTGCTTCCCTGCATATCTGTAATATATATCGGATAATTGTGCGGAATCTTTAGTCAGTTTTTCATATTTGGGGGATCGTCAGCCGAATATCTTCCGGTATCCCGACTCCCGAACGCTTTTGTCGCCTGCAAGCTCGATATATCTGCTGCAGCTTATCCTCTTTTTCGACAGCGTCTCTTCATCCATGGCGGCAAGCTCCGTAAGTGCGCTCACAAAATCATCTCCGCTCCGAAGTGAACATACATAGCCGCAGTCCTTTTCCTCAAGATCCGTCCACGGCGTCGTATCGCTTATGACCGGAATGCATCCCGCCGCAAGGCTCTCTTCTATGACGTGACCGTAATTTTCACCAAGCGTCGGGAACAGGAACGCATCGTAATCCGCAAATATCCCCGGGACTTCGTTGCTGTCGGCCTCGCCCTTGTACTCCCATTTGATGAGAGGATGCGTCTTTTTGAGACGGTCAAGAGCTGCCATACATTTCTCCAGATAATCATGGTCTTCGTCGGTGCCGTATATATCAAACTTTATCCTGATGTCATCACCCAGGAGTCTTAGTATCTCCGGAACCGCGATAAGGTTTTTCTTGACGCATATACGCGATATGAACACGAGTCTGAGCTCGCCCTGTACTTTTTCATGGCGGTGCTCCGCGCTCCCGCGTCTCGGAAGATCGGTGGCGATCACGCAGCGGCAATCTCCGACGATGCTTTTAAGCTCATCCTTTTCCCTTTCGGATGTGACGGACCAGATCACATTATCGAACATGCCCGACATCTTCATGTAAGTAATGAACATGCGCTTCTTGAAGCCTTTTATCTTAAACGCCTCCGGCGAAAAAGATCCCATGGAAGCTATATAGAGCGGCGCTTTGATGCTGCCCTGTTTTTTCAGTTTCATGGCAGTTCGCGCATAATCACTGTACGGTCCGCAGCAATACAGTACATCAACATCTTCGGACAGCTTAAGGATGGCGTCCTCCGAGAAATTCTCCGTGTACCAGACTTTGGCACGGCCGACTTCATTGTACTCATCTCTTCTGATGTTCGGATACGGCGCGCTGTCACCGTGATCCCTGTCCAGGCACATGATGCGGATATCGTATTCTTCTCCGAGCCACTCCGTCAGATTCAGTATTGATCGCACGGGACCTCCGTCACGAAATCCCGGCACATATCTTCCCGTAATTATCAGAACCTTTCTCATTTTTCCTCCCGTATTGCGTCTTCAGTTATTTGCCTTTTTTGCTTTCTTCGTAGATCTTGGCGTCCACAAGGAACCTGTACCAGTAGGCCTGCATGAAGCAGAATATCTTTCCTTCCCTGCCGTCAAGAAATCCAAGCCGTATGTAGTATCGGTAAAAATAATATGCGTACGCCCGAAAACCTGCGGGAAGCCTGTAGTATATCTTCCAGCGGAGGAACCTCTTAAAGCGCGCCTTGCTATCAAGCTTCTGCATGCCCGTCGCCGCATCGGCATCTTCGGCGCGCGTGCTGTTAAAATAATCCATCATCTCTCTCGTGGAGTAATTATTATGCTTTTCGATCCAGGCCGAAAGTCCCTTGTCATCATGATGCAGGCTGTCACATGAAACCTCGACACTCCTTCCTTCAAAGAGGATGCAGTGCTCGTCCATGCATCTGTCTTCTATCGTACCCTTGCCGTATTTGAACAGAAGGAGTTTTCGAAGAGGGTACACTCCTCCGTGACGGATCGGCCTTCCCATGAAGTTTACTTCGAATCTTACGACTATACCGTTAACGTCAGTCTCTTCATTCTCATTGCACAGCTTCTCTATCTCTGCCGCCGACTGCTGCGTCAGTTCTTCGTCCGCATCGATCCGAAATACCCACTTTGTATCTATATGGGCATGTTCCATACCGTAGAGGAACTGCTTCGCATACAGGAACGGTTTCATCTCGTTAACGAGTATCTCTGCGCCGAGTTCCGACGCAATACGCACGGTCCCATCCGTACTTCCCGAATCTACAACGACGATCCTCTTTACTATCGGCTTTATCGACTTTATGCACTTTTCTATGTTCGCTTCTTCATTCTTCGTCAGAATGATCGCGGTTATATCTGCCACTTTATCTTCTCTCCCGTAAGCCCTCAAGCATTTCTTCGATCAGGTCGACATGCTCTTTTTTCGTAAAGTGTTCGTTATAATATTTTCTCGATCTTTCTCCCATAACGGCACGGTCAGATGACGCGGCCATTTTATCCGCAACTGCCGCAAATGCTTTTTCATCCTCCGCAGGTGCGCACATGCCGCATCCGCTGTCTTCTATGACGGCTCTTGTTTCTCCGTTTGCAGCTGCTATCACCGGTTTTCCTGCCGCCATATACGACTGGATCTTGCCGGGGAGCGTATAGCTTATCGTGTCATTATCGGCAAGCGTAACGATCATCGCATCCGCCATGTCATAAAACCTCGGCATCTCCTCGACCGGAAGCCTTCCGTAGAACTTCACC
>CADCPL010000099.1 GCA_902803305.1 uncultured Lachnospiraceae bacterium | reverse complement strand
GATCCTTGACGGACCTCAGAGAAAGGGCGATCTCAGAAGAAGCCGTGCAGGCGCTATCAACATCGTTCCCAACTCAACAGGTGCTGCAAAGGCTATCGGCCTTGTTATCCCTGAGCTTAACGGAAAGCTCATCGGTAGCGCACAGCGTGTTCCTACTCCTACAGGTTCACCAACTATCCTTGTTGCAACAGTAGAGAAGTCAGTTACCAAGGAAGAGATCAACGCAGCAATGAAGGCTGCTTCATCAGAGTCATTCGGATACAACGAGGACGAGATCGTTTCTTCAGATATCGTAGGAAGCACATACGGTTCAATCTTCGATGCAACACAGACAATGGTTGGCGAAGATAACCTTGTACAGGTTGTCAGCTGGTATGACAACGAGAACAGCTACACATCTCAGATGGTTCGTACTATCAAGTACTTCGCTGAGCTTGGCTGATCCAAGTAACATTCTTAAAAGATCAAAAGCCGTCGCTATAAATAGCGGCGGCTTTGTTGCCCTAAACCCGGAACTATAATTTGGATAAAACGGTGATGAGTATGAAAAAAACAGTAAAGCAGATAATGGCATGTGTTCTTGCGGCAGTGATGATCGCTTCTACGACAGGTATGCCGGTATTGGCAGAGGAGGCTGCAACCGAAGCACCTGCGCAGGAAGATCCTGAAGGGATCGAGGCCGTCGAGCAGGACCCTGAAGCTGCAGACAAGGAAACTGCAGACAAGGAAACTGCGGACAAGGAAGCTGCAAAGCCTGATATCAAAGCGGAGGAAGAATCAGCAGTTATGGCGGCATATAATTATACGTATGACCGTAATGCGATGCCGCTTGATAAGGACAGGCTTCCCGGAGTATACGTTGTAAAGGCTGTACCCGGAGATAAAAAGGATTCAACAAAGCTCGGTATGCCAAGCATTGCCAAGCAGAATCTCGAAAGCGGTCCGACGACTGAGTCTCCCGCGATAATACAGGGCGCTGCAGTGCCTTTTGAAAGGCGTGCGGATATAGGCGGAGAGATACACTTTGACAAGATCAGTGAGGATCCGATCTGCGCACCGTATTCATATTTCAGATATGAGCTTGTGGAAGAAGCAAACACCGGGACCACGCCGGAGGGAGCTTCCCATACGAAGATCACCGGGTTTGACGGGACATTTGTGATCCTGCGTATAGATGTAAGTGATATCATCAAGAACGCTCCGGCAGGATCTTATCTGCATGTAAAACAGTCCGATAACAAGGCCATGTACGTTCTGTACGGCCAGGGCGAGATGAAAAAGAGAGCCGATGACTCTCTTGCATCCGTATCTTTTTCGGACAGCAAAGGGCAGAGAGTAGGCTGCTACAGTCTTGATGATGCTGCGGCTGCCCTTAAGGATACGGACGGCTATTATCGCGATACTCCGTATATCGATATCATTATGGTATCAAGCGGAACTATCGTTGCCGGTGCCGACAAAGGAAAGGCCAATGCTCCGTCGGCTGATTTTCCGGTAAGCATGTATGTGGATCAGACGCCCGACTATAATCCGGAGATCATCTGGGATGAAGCGACCAAATCGATCCTTAACAGAGATACACGTGAACCTGTTGCCGGATCTACCGATTCAGCCGGAAATGCCATAACACCCGATATGATGATGCTCGACAAGTATTATGACGAGAGCAAGTCGGGAGGGGCAACCGTAACCGGATATACGATCGAAGGCGATGACCTCGAGCTTGAAGTCACCGTTGATGAGAGCGAGGGCGGAACCTCCACTCCCGCCGAATACTGGTCCTTAAGAAGGGCCATGGCTTACAATGCTTATAACAGCCATACGATCAAGCTCATGTGTGAAGTCCCGGTACTGCAGGGCCTGTTGCTTGAAGGCGACGGACGTGACGTGATACTTGACGTTAACAGCTTTGACATACAGATAGCAAATCATACTGATACAAAGGCTGCGGGTCTTACGGTAAGGGATAATGCAAAGCTTACCATTGCCGATCATTCCAATACTACAGGCGCCGAACTCGCTGTCGGAAACAACGCCACAATGCTCGTGGAAGACGGCGGAAAGCTTGTCATAGACAGAACATGTCAGCTCGAGGTTGAATATGATTCCGGCTCGACAGCTGTTCCCGCGGAAGGTGAAACTCCACCGCCTGCGGAAGAACTCAATTACGGCGTGATAAAGATCATAAACGGCGGTGAGATCATCAACAACGGTGTCATTACCGTTGAAGGTGCCGAGGGTAAGGCACAGGATGCCACCGAGGTCATCATAAGAGATTACAAAGATGCAAAGCTTACTGTAGGAGACGGCGGAACGCTTACAAACCACGGATGCCTTCTTGTAAACGGTTCTCTTTACAATCTCGGTACGATCGTTAATGACGGGAAATATGATGTGGATCCTATCATCTCAACCGATCCCGATAAAGGTAACTTTACGTATCACAGAGGAATACAGCTGTCCTGGAAGGATGATGTGACCCAGGGACAGACAAGCTGCGGATACATGGCCGTAGGAATGGACGAAGACGAGGTCAGATACCCGAATGCAAAGCTTGTCAACAGCGGCGATATCGTTGCGATACCCGGTTATATACTCAACCGTGCAACGGTAGAGAATTCCGGTAATATCTTCCTGACGGCGGTTGATGAAGTGATCATACCGGTTGTCGCATCGCAGGATCAGTCAACTGTCGTTGAAAAGAAGATCAAACTTGGATATTTCGAGATAAGCGCTCTTGTTAACGATGCCGACGCAGTACTTAAGAATGCAGCGGGCGGTTCGATCCGTACGGCTGATTTTGAGATCAAGAGTAACGGCCGTACAGGAGATATGACGCGCGAGATCAGCAGTGACTATGAGGAACTCGACATCTTTAACATAGGAACGCTTGAAAATGCAGG
>CADCPL010000098.1 GCA_902803305.1 uncultured Lachnospiraceae bacterium | reverse complement strand
GGAAGGGGTTACAGATGGAGAAGGAAGCAGGTTGTTTTAAGATATGGACTGACGAAGGCGGTCGCAGGATCGTGTATTCGAGAGGCACGGGGATCGCGCACGCGCACGAGATCGCGTGGCTTTATGAGACTATTGTCGAGTTCTCCAAGGAATGGCATGACGACAAGGGTTTTGTCTATATGGCGTTCATAGAGGAGCTTGAACAGGTGAGTCCTAAGGGCAGCATTCAGTATGTGGAGCTTCATCGAAATCTTGAAGCATGCGGATGCAAGTATATCGCTTACATTGAAGGCAATTCCTACGAGGTGTCGGTACAGTCGTATAAACATAAACAGATGAGCAATACTCCTCGTACAGAGAACCGTTATTTCCCTACGCAGTATGAGGGACTTAAATGGTTTGAGGAAATGGGATTCTAGAGGCACTTGCAAAGGACCGGGCGATGAGCATCAAAAGAAAATACAGTAAACCCTTTGGGGATCTGAACACCCTGAAAACAAGCTTTTTCAATAATAACGACGGCATGCTCGATATGGCGGACGGGATGGCGGATGTCCTTCTCATGCAGCCGAAGCGCACGAAGTGTAAGATATGCGGCGCGCCTCTCGGAAAACCGCTGTATCACAGTCACCGGATCGGATATATCGAATGCCGCGAGTGCGGACATCTTAACAGCGAATGCGAAGATACCGATGATTTTGCGAGCAAAGTTTATATCGAGGATGACTATTCCAAGAATTACAGTGCGGCGGATAAAGAGAGTTATATCAGACGCCGCGATATGATATATGCCCCGAAGGCCGAGTACCTTCGTGACTGCCTGAAGCATGAAGGCATTGATGCGAAGGATGTAAATATACTTGATATCGGTGCCGGATGCGGATACTTTGTTTCGGCGGTAAGGCAGCTTGGTATGAAGGCGGTCGGCATAGAGGTTTCCGACAGCGAGGTTGCGTACGGAAACACGGTCAATGAAGAGGAACTGCTGACTCATATAGGTCTTACCGATTCGATCGGATACATTAGAAAGACGGATGCCAACGTCATTACGGCGATAGGCGTTCTGGAGCATTTGGTGCATCTGGATGAAAATCTCGAAGCCATTCGCGATAATCAAAACATCAGATATCTGTTTGCTTCGGTTCCGATGTTCTCGTTCTCGAGTTGTTTCGAGGTTGCTTTTGCGAACGGTTACAACCGTCATACCGGCGGTACGCATACGCATCTTTTTACAAACGAGTCGATTGAAAAGATGGCTGAAAAGATCGGATTTGAGATCGCTTACGAATGGCGCTTCGGATCGGACATCAACGATTTGTACAGATTCCTTATGGTGTCGATGCAGAAAAATCATAACGAGGAGTTTTCGAGTTATTTTTCCGAGAAATTCGTTCCGCTCATGGATGACCTTCAGCAGGTTCTTGATAAGAGTGAGTTCTCATCGGAACTGCACTTTATCTTGAAGAGAAAATAGCAGGAGATTTATAAATGAACATTATTGAGAAGATATTTGGCACACACAGCGAGCGAGAAGTAAAGCTCATCATGCCGCTTGTGGAGAAGATAGAGGCGCTTCGGCCGAAGATGCAGAGTCTTTCGGATGCCGAGCTTCGCGCGCTTACCTTGGATTATAAGAAAAGGTATGCAGCCGGAGAGACTCTTGATGACCTGCTCCCCGAGGCATATGCTACCGTAAGGGAGGCGGCAAAACGTGTGCTCGATATGGAGCATTACAGAGTGCAGCTCATCGGCGGTATCATCCTTCATCAGGGCCGTATCGCAGAGATGAAGACAGGTGAAGGTAAAACACTTGTCGCAACGCTTCCCGCATATCTGAACGCTCTTACCGGACGCGGTGTTCATATCGTCACGGTCAATGACTATCTTGCAAACCGTGATGCCGAGTGGATGGGACAGATACATGAATTCCTCGGACTTACCGTCGGCGTTGTCCTTAACTCCATGAAGCCGGAGGAAAGACGCAGCGCATACAACTGTGATATTACGTATGTCACGAACAACGAACTCGGATTCGATTATCTTCGTGACAACATGGTCATATACAAGGAGCAGCTCGTTCTGCGGTCTCTTGCTTACGCCATCATCGATGAGGTCGACTCGGTCCTTATCGATGAAGCTCGTACACCTCTCATCATTTCGGGTCAGAGCGGAAAATCAACCAAGCTTTATGAAGTCTGTGATGTTCTTGCCAGACAGCTCAAGCGAGGCGAGGATATGGAAGACCTGTCCAAGATGGATGCCATCATGGGTATCGAGAGAGAAGAGACGGGTGATTTTATCGTTAACGAAAAAGATAAGTTTGTTACGCTCACGGCACAAGGCGTCGCTAAGGTCGAGAAATTCTTCCAGATCGATAACCTTGCGGATTCAGAGAATGTGGAGATACAGAACAATGTGATCCTGGCGCTTCGTGCGCACAATCTCATGTTCCGCGATCAGGATTATGTCGTAAAAGATGATGAGGTGCTGATAGTCGACGAGTTTACCGGCCGTATCATGCCGGGACGTCGTTATTCGGACGGACTCCATCAGGCGATCGAGGCCAAGGAGCATGTGAAGGTTAAGCGTGAGAGCAAGACGCTTGCGACGATCACGTTCCAGAACTTCTTTAATAAATTCGAGAAAAAGTGCGGTATGACCGGTACGGCTCTTACCGAGGAAAAGGAATTCAGGGATATATACGGAATGGACGTAATCGAGATCCCGACGAACAAGCCGATCGCCAGGATCGATCTTCAGGATGCCGTATATAAGACAAGAAAAGAAAAACTGCATGCGATATGCGACGAGATAGAAGCAGCGCATAGAACGGGCCAGCCGATACTGGTCGGTACTATCACGATAGAAGCTTCTGAGGAACTTTCGAAGCTCCTTACAAAGCGCGGCATAGAGCATAAAGTCCTGAACGCGAAGTTCCATGAACTCGAGGCGGCGATCGTTGCCGAAGCCGGAATTCACGGGGCTGTTACGATCGCAACGAACATGGCCGGCCGTGGTACCGATATCAAGCTTGATGAGCAGTCACGTCTTGCGGGCGGACTTAAGATAATAGGTACAGAGCGTCATGAATCAAGACGTATCGATAACCAGCTGCGAGGACGTTCCGGTCGTCAGGGAGATCCCGGTGAATCAAGGTTCTTCATATCACTTGAAGATGATCTGATGAGACTGTTCGGATCCGATCGTCTCATGAACGTCTTTAATACGCTCGGCGTTCCCGAGAATGAGCAGATCGAGCATTCAATGCTTACAAGTGCCATTGAGAAGGCGCAGAAGAGAATAGAGAACAACAACTTCGGAGTCAGAAAGAACCTGCTCGAATACGATCAGGTCATGAATGAGCAGAGAGAGATCATATATGCCGAGCGCCGCCGTGTTCTTGACGGTGAGAGCATGCGTGATGTCGTATTCAAGATGGCTACGGAATTTGTAGAAAATACAGTCGAGATGTGTATCGGGGATGTATCCAATCCAGAAGACTGGGATCTTCCCGAACTCAATCAGCATCTTCGTGCGACTGTTCCCGTTGAGGAACTGAAGACTCCCGACATCAGGAACATGAAGAAGGAAGAACTCATCCATAAGCTCAAGGAAGAGGTGGTCAAGCTCTACGAGGCAAAGGAAGCCGAATTCCCGACACCCGAGCAGATCCGTGAGATAGAGCGTGTTATCCTTCTTAAGGTCATAGACAGAAAATGGATGGATCATATCGATGACATGGATCAGCTTCGCCAGGGTATCGGCCTGCAGGCTTACGGTCAGAGAGATCCCCTTGTGGAATATAAGATGATGGGCTACGACATGTTCAATTCCATGACGGATGCCATCAGTGAGGAAACGGTCAGAGTCCTGTTCCATATCCGCGTCGAGCAGAAGGTTGAACGTGAAGAGGTTGCCAAGATCACCGGCACCAACAAGGACGACACCGGTCCGAAGAAGAGCGTAAGGCGCGAATCGGATAAAGTATATCCGAACGATCCGTGTCCGTGCGGATCAGGGAAGAAGTATAAACAGTGTTGCGGTAGAAGCAGATAGGAGGGGCCCGCGAAGTGGGAAGAACCTGTCTGCACCGCGAGTGCCTATCGACGAAGTCGATCTAAATGCACGAGCGACCTTTAAAATATAGATTATGGTAGAACTTGATCAGATAAAAATCGAATTAGGCAACCTTGCCGCTCCTCTTGCAGAGCTTGAATCAAGCCTCGGGATCAGCGACAAGCTTCAGCGTATTGAGGAACTGCGCCGCCTTATGGAAGAGCCGAACTTCTGGGACGACAATGAAAAGGCTCAGAGACTTACGAAGGAGCTCAAGGATCTTGAGGATACGGTTGATACGATAAACGAACTCAAATCCCAGCATTCCGACATAGGCGAGCTCATTTCCATGGCATATGAGGAAAATGACGAGGCTCTCATTCCCGATATACAGAATGAGTTTGCCGAGTTTTCGCAGAAGCTTGATGATCTTCGGATCAGTACTCTGCTTTCGGGCGAATACGATCGCGATAATGCCATCCTGCGTCTTAATGCCGGAGCGGGAGGTACGGAGAGCTGCGACTGGGCAGGAATGCTTTTCAGGATGTACAGCAGGTATGCCGAAAAGAAAGGCTTTTCCGTCGAAGTTCTTGATATGCTCGACGGAGACGAGGCAGGTATCAAGTCCGTTACTTTCCAGATAAACGGAACAAACGCATACGGCTATCTTAAGGGTGAAAAGGGAGTGCACAGACTTGTGCGCATTTCTCCCTTTAATGCACAGGGCAAGCGTCAGACGAGCTTTGTATCTCTTGATGTGATGCCTGATATAGAAGAAGACCTTGATGTTGATATCAATGAAGAGGACCTTCGGATCGATACATATCGTTCATCCGGTGCCGGCGGTCAGCATATCAACAAGACAAGCTCGGCCATAAGGATCACGCACATTCCGACGGGTATAGTCGTGCAGTGCCAGAACGAGAGGAGCCAGTTCCAGAATAAGGACAAGGCAATGCAGATGCTCAAGGCCAAGCTGTACCTTCTGAAGAAGGAAGAGAATGCCGAGAAACTGTCGGATATAAGAGGAGAGGTCAAGGATATCGCATGGGGCAGCCAGATCAGGTCATATGTTCTGCAGCCTTACACGATGGTCAAGGATACAAGGACGAATCAGGAAGTCGCACAGGCCGATGCCGTGCTCGACGGATATCTTGATCCGTTCATCAATGCATATCTTAAGTGGATATCATCCGGAGCCAAAGCCGGGCAGTAGTGGAGGAGTAACATGATAAACATAGCGGTACTGGGATACGGTACGGTGGGATCGGGCGTAGTTGAGGTTATTGACAAGAACAGCGCATCGATCGCAAAGAAATCAGGCAGCAAAATAGGGATAAAATATGTGCTGGACCTTCGTGATTTTCCGGGTGACCGGGTCGAGAAGATCCTCGTGCATGATTTTGACGTCATATTGAACGATCCCGAAGTGAAGATCGTGGTCGAAGTTATGGGCGGCATCGAGCCTGCATATACGTTCGTCAAGAAGTCACTGCTTGCGGGAAAGAGCGTATGTACGTCTAATAAAGAACTTGTAGCGGCGCATGGTCCCGAACTTATCAGGATAGCCGGAGAAAACAACATCAATTTCCTGTTCGAGGCAAGCGTGGGCGGCGCCATTCCGGTCATCCGTCCGATCAACTCGTCGCTTACGGCGGATCCGATACTGGAGATAAAGGGTATACTTAACGGTACTACCAACTATATACTGACGCAGATGGATGTGGAAGGCTGGGAGTTTGATAAGGCTCTTTCCACGGCTCAGGAACTCGGATATGCCGAGCGCAAACCCGAGGCTGACATCGAAGGATATGATGCATGCAGGAAGATTGCGATACTCTCATCGCTTGCTTTCGGCTCCAATGTAAAGTTCGAGGACATATATACCGAGGGCATCTCCAAGATAACGGCTACCGATATCCGCTACGCGAAAAAAATGGGCTGCGCGATAAAACTCCTTGCTTCAAGCTCTGTGGAGGACGGCAGATATTTCGCGATGGTGGCACCGTTCATGGTAAGGTCCACGCACCCGCTCTACAGCGTGAGCGGAGTATATAATGCGATCTTTGTGCGCGGCGATCAGATCGGTGACGTGATGTTCTACGGAAGCGGCGCAGGAAAGCTTCCCACGGCATGTGCGGTAGTTGCTGATGTTGTGGATGCTGCAAAGCATATAGATAAACACATATATACTTTCTGGTCAGAGGATGATCTCTCTCTTACGGGGATCGAGGATTCGACCAGAAGCTTCTTCGTAAGGGTATCGGGAAAGAGATCCGAGCGTGAAGATGAGATCACGAAACAGTTCGGAAAAGTCGTGTTCACGGAACTTGATGACGCGGCTGACGAATTCGGATTTGTGACAGGGCCCCTTACGGAAAAGTCATTTGAGGAGCATCTGAAAAACATTCCGAATGTTATCGGAAGGATCAGGATGGAGGAAAGATTAAATGCTGGTTGTTAAGAAGTTCGGCGGCACATCGGTTGCCGACAAAGAACGCATCATGAACGTTGCCAGGCGATGTATCGAGGAATACAAGGCCGGAAATGATGTGGTTGTTGTCCTGTCTGCGATGGGTAAGCAGACGGATGTTTTGATCGATATGGCAAAGGATATCAATCCCAATCCCCCCAGACGTGAGCTTGACATGCTCATGACAACGGGTGAGCAGGTCAGCGTTGCCATGATGGCAATGGCTATGGACGCGCTCGGAGTTCCGTGTGTTTCGCTCAATGCCTATCAGGTTGCGATGCATACCACGAGCGTTTACGGAAACGCAAGACTTAAGAGGATCGATACCGAAAGGATCCGTAATGAGCTCGATCTTAAAAAGATCGTTATAATAACGGGATTCCAGGGCGTAAATAAATATGACGATTACACCACGCTGGGACGCGGTGGTTCGGATACGACGGCAGTCGCACTTGCTGCGGCTCTTCATGCGGATAAATGTGAGATCTACACCGATGTGGAAGGTGTGTATACCGCAGATCCGAGAGTGGTTAAGAAAGCCAGAAAACTTAAGGAGATCACATACGACGAGATGCTCGATCTTGCGACTCTCGGTGCAGGGGTTCTTCATAACAGATCAGTTGAACTGGCCAAGAAATACGGAGTTAAGCTTGTTGTTCGCTCGAGCATGTCAGAAGCCGAGGGTACCGTTGTTAAGGAGGTTGTTAAAGTGGAGAGAATGCTTGTTTCCGGCGTTGCTGCCGATAAAAATGTTACCAGGATATCAGTTGTCGGACTTGCCGACAAGCCCGGTGTTGCCTTCAGGCTGTTTGATGCCCTTGCAAAGGCAAACATCAATGTCGACATGATCCTTCAGTCTATAGGACGTGATGATACAAAGGATATCACCTTCACGATCCCGAGGGATATGGAAACCGATGCGCTTAATGCTATTGAGGGACTGAAGGATACTCTTGAGATGCAGGATATCAAGACCAACTCAAAAGTTGCAAAGGTATCTATCGTCGGAGCCGGAATGATGAGCAATCCAGGAGTTGCATCCAAGATGTTCGAGTGCCTCTACAATGCGAACATCAATATCAGGATGATCTCCACTTCGGAGATAAGAGTAACGGTGCTTATCGACGAGAAAGAAGTGGAAAAGGCAATGAACGTGATCCACGATATGTTCGGTTTGGAAGATTAATAACATCGCATAAAAAAAGGCGGGTCATCCCGCCTTTTTGTGTTGCATAGGGGATTTTTATGGTATAATATGATTACCTATATTCTGCTTTCGGGAGAGTAAGAGACTGATGGAAAATGATATGTCACAGATTGAGAATAAAGAGCGCGCCGCGGACAGTCTTGCTACCGCATCTTTTGTGCTCGGCAT
>CADCPL010000097.1 GCA_902803305.1 uncultured Lachnospiraceae bacterium | reverse complement strand
GGACAGTTTGCTCTTGAGGTACTTGAATATATCAATACCAAGATCGGTGAGTTCAAAGAAGAAGACGGTAATCTGTATGCCATATACGGAACTCCGGCAGAGAATCTGTGCGGACTTCAGGTCAAGCAGTTCCGCAAGAAGTACGGTATCATCGAGAACGTATCCGACAGGGAATATGTTTCAAACAGCTTCCACTGTCACGTATCCGAGGATATCAGTCCGATAGAGAAGCAGGATCTGGAATACAGGTTCTGGGAACTTTCAAACGGCGGAAAGATCCAGTATGTACGTTATCCGATCGATTACAATCTCGGAGCGATCCGTACACTTATCAACAGAGCAATGGATATGGGACTCTATGAAGGAGTCAACATGTCGCTCGCATATTGTGATGACTGCGGACATCAGGAACTGGAAATGGATGTGTGCCCTGTGTGCGGAAGTCATAATCTGACCAAGATCGACAGGATGAACGGGTATCTGTCATATTCAAGGGTACATGGAGATACAAGGCTTAATGATGCCAAGATGGCAGAGATAGCTGAAAGGAAAAGCATGTAATGAGATACCATAATATAACCAAGGACGACATGCTCAACGGTGACGGGCTTCGTGTCGTTTTATGGGTTGCCGGGTGTTCTCATTGCTGTGAGGGTTGTCAGAATCCGTCCACATGGGACCCCAACGGCGGGCTTATGTTTGATGAGGATGCCAAAGAGGAGATCTTTGCCGAACTGAGGAAACCATATATAGAAGGCATTACGTTTTCGGGCGGTGACCCGATGTATTGCAGTAACTATCAGGATATCAAGAGTCTGGCTGCAGAGATCAAGGAAAAGTTCCCGAACAAGAACATATGGATGTACACGGGTGATGTTTGGGAAAACCTCTTGGCCGATCCGATAATGAAGTATATTGACGTACTGGTAGACGGGGAATTTCATATAGAGGAGCGAGATGCTTTGCTGCTTTGGAAGGGAAGCGCGAACCAGCGCGTGATTGATGTGGCAGCAACACTCGCTTCTGATACCCCCGAAGAACCGGTGATCTATTGCGATGATTATTATGTGTGAGGTGTTATGAACAGGATAGCCAAGTTTTCCAAGGTCAGTTTCGATGAATTCAAAAAGGGTTATATGGATGAATTCGGAGGAAGCAGCGAAGATGCCCGGAAAGTATATGACGGTATAAAGCTGCCTGTGCGAGCGACATCGGGATCCGCGGGGTATGATTTTTTCTCCCCCGTTGATTTTACTCTCAAGCCCGGCCAAACCATAAAGATACCCACGGGGATCAGGGCACGGATGAATGAGGAATGGGTCCTGGCCATCTTTCCGAGGAGCGGTCTCGGGTTCAAGTACAGGTTGCAGCTCAATAACACTGTCGGTATCATAGACAGTGATTATTATAATTCCGATAACGAAGGCCATATCTTTATAAAGATCACAAATGATTCCAATGAGGGAAAGGAGCTTTCCGTAAGTGCGGGGGGCGGGTTCGCTCAGGGGATATTTTTCATGTACGGGATAACCGAGGATGATGATTGCGAAGGTCTTAGAAACGGCGGATTCGGAAGTACTGACGGGAAGTGACCATGAAAGACCACGTTCATTTGATCAAAAGTGTTGAAACAGGGAGCATTGCCGATGAGATGGGAGTCGAAGCCGGCGATGCCCTTATTAGTATTGACGAAATACCGATAGAAGATGTTTTCGATTACAGATTCCTTATCCAAAGCGAGCAGCTGAGTGTTGTCATCAGAAAACCGGACGGCGAGGAGTGGGAACTTGATATAGAAAAGGACGAATCGGAAGATCTCGGGATAGAATTCGAATCGGGTCTTATGGATGAGTACAGAAGCTGCAGGAACAAGTGTATTTTCTGTTTCATAGATCAGATGCCTAAGGGAATGCGACCAACCCTGTATTTTAAGGATGACGATTCGAGGCTTTCATTTCTGCAGGGTAATTACGTAACTCTGACGAATATGGATGATCATGATATAGACAGGATCATCAGATACAGACTCAGTCCCATCAATATCTCCGTACAGACAACCAATCGCGAGCTGCGGTGCAGGATGCTGAACAACAGGTTTGCAGGGCAGGCTCTCGATAAGATAAAGCGACTGTATGATGCCCAAATAACGATGAATGCACAGATCGTTCTGTGCAAGGACGTAAACGATAAAGAGGAGCTCAGAAGCACGCTGACTGATCTTCTTGAATATGCTCCGGTAATGCAGAGCGTATCAGTTGTTCCGGTCGGGATAACCAGGTATCGCGAAGGCCTTTATCCCCTTAAGAAGATCGAAAGGGAAGACGCGATAACAACTCTTGAGATCATCGATGAGGTATCTGCAATTGCAAAAGAGCGATTTGGGATATATTTTGCGCATGCCTCGGATGAGATATACATACTGGCGGGACGGGATCTTCCGCCGGGAGAAGAATATGACGATTATCCGCAACTCGAGAACGGGGTCGGAATGCTCCGCCTCATGAGCGATGAATATGATAAGACGTATGACAGAGTAAAAAAAGATATAGAAAGCGGCAGGATCTGCCCCGATGCCTATGATATGGAGTTTTCCATAGCAACGGGAGTTCTGGCCGAGTCTTACGTGAGGGAGGCCACTAAGCGGATATGCGGTCTTTTTCCTCGTGTATCGTTTGAAGTCCATGCGATAAGAAACGATTTTTTCGGCGAGAGCATCACTGTTTCCGGTCTTATTACCGGAAGAGATATCATTGCTCAGCTTGAGGGGAAGGAGCTCGGTCAGTACCTTCTCATACCGGACTCGATGATGAAGGCAGATGAGGAGATTTTCCTTGATAATGTAACGGTTTCGGACGTCGAGGGGGCTTTACAAGTAAAAGTTCATATTGTAAAATCAAACGGATTGGATTTAGTTAATTTCATCCTGAAAGAGAAGCTTTATGAGTAAGCCTATAGTGGCCATAGTAGGTCGGCCCAATGTGGGAAAATCGTCGCTGTTCAATGTCATTGCGGGATCACGTATCTCCATAGTAAAGGATACCCCCGGAATAACGAGGGACAGGATATATGCGCAGAGCTCCTGGCTGGACCGGAGTTTTACGATCATAGATACGGGTGGTATAGAGCCGGACAGTTCCGATATCATACTGTCACAGATGAGAGAGCAGGCTCAGATCGCGATAGATACCGCTGATGTGATAGTCTTCATAGTTGATGTTAAACAGGGGCTTGTTGATTCCGATTCCAAGGTATGCGATATGCTGAGGCGCAGCCGCAAGCCCGTGATATTATGCGTCAATAAGGTTGATGATTTTAAAAAGTTCGGCAATGACATATATGAGTTCTATAACCTCGGGATAGGCGAGCCTGTTGCGGTATCCGCAGCAAACCGTCTCGGGATAGGCGAACTGCTTGATTCGGTCATAGCTCATTTTCCGCCGGCAGCAGATGATGAAGAAGAGGATGAGAGACTTAAGGTTGCGATAGTCGGGAAGCCCAATGTGGGCAAATCGTCGATAATCAACAGGCTTATAGGTAAAGACAGAGTGATCGTATCCGATATAGCCGGTACTACAAGAGACGCTGTTGATACCCCTGTAAAAGGCAGTAACGGAAAAGAATACATCTTTATAGATACCGCGGGACTTCGTCGCAAGAAGAACGTTAAAGAGGATCTTGAGCACTATATGGTGATAAGGACGGTCGCTGCGATCGAAAGATCGGATGTCGTCATTCTTGTTGTTGACGGAGAGCAGGGTATCACGGAGCAGGAAGCCAAGATAGCCGGCATAGCGCATGAAGCGGGCAAAGGGATCATAATCGCAGTCAACAAATGGGATGCGGTAGAGAAGGATTCCAAGACCGTAAATAAATACGAAAAGGACATAAGAAGCGTCCTGTCGTTCATACCTTATGCCGAGATAACGTTTATTTCCGCCAAGACAGGTCAGAGGCTGAACAAACTGTTCGATCTTGTAGATATGGTCGGTGCCAATTCTTCCATGCGCATAGCTACGGGAGTGCTTAATGAGATAATGACCGAAGCTGTTGCCATGCAGCAGCCGCCAAGCGATAAAGGAAAAAGACTGAAGCTGTTTTATATGACTCAGGTGGCTGTTAAGCCACCTACGTTTGTTATTTTTGTCAATGATAAAGAACTGATGCATTTTTCGTATACGAGATATATTGAGAATAAAGTTCGAGAGGCTTTTGGCTTCAGAGGCACACCTCTTAAGTTTATAATAAGGGAAAGAGGAGAAAAGTGACTGTTCGTTTGATATGCCTTTGCATAGGCTATGTATGCGGACTTCTCCAGACGGGATATATCGTCGGGAAGCTCAAAGGAATAGACATAAGGGAACATGGCAGCGGTAATGCCGGAACAACAAACATCCTCAGGACCATGGGCCCCAAATATGCGGCGATAGTTCTTCTGGGAGATGCTTTAAAGTGCGGTCTTGCCATTCTCATCACGGGTGCGATCTTCTCCGATACGCATGCCGACATAATGAGGCTGCTGTTTTTGTATGCGTCCGCCGGTGTTATACTCGGACATAATTTCCCGTTCTATATGGGGTTCAAAGGAGGAAAAGGCATCGCTGCGACGGCGGGATTTATAATTTTCGGTCTGTCACCGATTATGACGCTTGTCGGCATCATTGTATTCTTTTCGATATTCTTTATAACCCATTATGTGTCGCTTGGCTCCATCCTGTTGTATGTTGCGCTTGTAGTATGTTCTTTCGTTTTTATGAAGACGGATTTTTACGACTGGACGCAGATGGGGATGAACGGACTTTACTGGGAATACAGTACGGTCATCATAATACTGATGATACTTATGCTCATCAGGCATAAAGAGAATATTAAAAGACTGATCTCGGGATGTGAACGCAAGACATATCTTCGCTCCACACCCGAAATGGATATAAAATAAACCGGAGGTAAGAGACATGGCTGATGTCAGCATTATAGGTGCCGGAAGCTGGGGTACCGCGTTATCAGTCGTTTTGTCCGATAACGGCCATAATGTTACGATATGGTCAATAGCGGACAGCGAGATAGAAATGCTAAACAAGTACCACGAGAATAAGGATAAACTGCCGGGAGTCATCCTTCCCGACAATATGATCTTTACCACAGACCTGAAACAGGCCTGCCATAAAAAAGATCTTATCGTTCTGGCGGTCCCGTCCGTGTATACAAGGAGTACGGCGGTCCTTATGAGCTCGGTGGTTGAAAAGGATCAGGTGATCGTAAATGTATCAAAGGGTATTGAAGAGGATTCTTTAATGACTCTTTCGGATATCATAGAACAGGAGATTCCACAGGCCAGAGTTGCCGTGATGTCAGGTCCGTCACACGCGGAAGAGGTTGGCCGCAGGATACCGACGACATGTGTTGTCGGAGCAAAGAAAAAAGAAACAGCAGAGTTTGTCCAGAATATGTTTATCAGTAAAGTATTCAGGGTATATATCAGCCCGGACGTGCTGGGGATCGAACTCGGGGGTGCCCTAAAAAACGTGGTGGCTCTTGCAGCGGGGATGGCGGACGGACTGGGGTATGGTGACAATACCAAAGCCGCACTCATTACAAGAGGTATCGCAGAAATATCACGTCTCGGAGTCAAGATGGGCGGAAGCGCCGAAACATTTGCGGGACTTACCGGGATAGGAGATCTGGTCGTGACATGTGCCAGCAAGCATTCAAGAAACCGCAAAGCAGGTATGCTGATGGGCCAGGGAATGGATATGGATCATGCCATGAAAGAGGTCAATATGGTGGTGGAGGGTGTGTACTCAGCCAAGGCTGCGCTTGCTCTTGCCAAGAAATATGATGTGGAGGTTCCCATCATAGAAAAGGTAAACGATATACTGTTCAAAGGATCGACTGTTAAAAGTGCCGTGGGGGAACTCATGAACAGAGAGAAAAAAGAAGAATACTACGGCCTTGTGTGGAAGGAGTCATAACATGGATATAAATGCCGGCGGATTTAAGAGTACCGGAACATATATTGCCTCTCCTGAGCTCATGAGCGCCGTAAATGTTTCGATAGCGTTGTCAAAGCCGCTGCTCATAAAGGGCGAGCCCGGTACGGGGAAGACAATGCTTGCAAGAGCCATTGCCGAATCACTTGAGATGCCGATAATAACATGGAACATCAAATCGACAACAAAGGCTCAGGACGGTCTGTATATGTATGATACGATACAGAGACTGTATGACGGCCAGTTCGGTGAAGAAGGCGTTGATGACATCAGCAGGTATATCAAGCTCGGAAAGCTCGGTGAAGCATTCATCTCGGAGAAAAAGGTCGTTCTGCTGATCGATGAGATTGACAAAGCGGATCTTGAATTCCCCAACGATCTATTGTGGGAACTCGATCAGATGGAGTTTTACATTCATGAGACAAAAGAGACGATAAAGGCAAAACACAGGCCGGTCGTTATCATTACATCCAATGCGGAAAAAGAACTTCCGGATGCATTTCTCAGGAGATGTATTTTTCATTATATCGCTTTTCCGGACAGGGAACTTATGGATGAGATCGTAAGGACTCATTTTGATAAGATTGATGAGCATATCCTGGCCGAGGCAATGGATGTATTTTATCAGATCAGAGATGAGAAGTCCGTGAAGAAGAAACCGAGTACTTCCGAACTCATTGACTGGATAAATGCCCTTCAGCTCGGAGGGATCAGTGCGGACACGATCAAACAGAAGCTTCCTTTCATCGGGACGGTGATAAAAAAGGATGAAGATCTGGAAACGGTTTCGCACATGAGCGTGGTATGAGATGTTTACCGGATTCTTCTACTTTCTTAGAGAAAAAGGAATGGATATCGGCCTGTCCGAGTGGCTGTCGCTTGTCGAAGCTATGGATAAAGGTCTGATACATGCCGATTTTACTCAGTTTTATCTTGTATCGAGAATGATACTTGTCAAGAATGAATATGAGTTTGACAAGTATGACATGATATTCGAGGAATACTTCAAGGGTATCAAGCATGAATTCGATGATATTTCCGAGCAGATGAGAAAATGGCTCGAAAAGCCCGAGTACAATGCATTCCGTGAAGACCTTGAAAAAAAGAAGGCCATGATGGAGGAAGAAGGTATCCCCATCATAGATAACGAAGATGTTCTTGCGAAGTTCAGAGAAAGACAAAAAGAACAGGACAGCGAGCATCAGGGCGGAAATCAGTGGGTAGGTACCGCGGGAAACAGCTCCTACGGTAATCTCGGAGGTCATCTCGGCGGTGTGAGAGTAGGCGGGACCACGGGCTATCAGTCGGCGTTCCAGGTGATAGGAGAGCGCAAGTTCCGTGATTTTCGCAATGACCGTGTACTTGATAACAGACAGTTCCAGATGGCGCTTAGGTCGCTGCGGCAGTTTTCGACAAGGCTTGATATCGAAAAGACGGAACTTGATATAGACGGAACAATAGACAGCACATGCAGCAACGGCGGACATCTTGTGATAGAAATGCAGAAACCGCGAAAGAATACGGTAAAGCTTTTGCTGCTGATGGACTCGGGCGGAACGATGATCCCCTATACGAATCTTCTCAATGAACTGTTTCATTCCGTCAACAGATCAAACCATTTTAAAGACATCAAGACTTATTTTTTCCATAACTGTATTTATTCGCATCTGTACAATACTCCGGAATGCGAATACGGTGACTGGATAGAAACGGAATGGATACTGAAAAACCTAAACAGCGAGTATAAAGTGATCATTGTCGGGGATGCTGCCATGGCACCTGAAGAATTGTATTCGCTGACGGGTAATTACAGAGGCCCCAATGACGGCTACTCCGGGATGGACTGGCTGCTGCGGCTCAAGAAACATTTTAAACGGATAATATGGCTCAATCCGAAGATGGCAAGCGGATCTGCTCCTTGGCGCGAAGCCGAGACAGCAGTCAAAAATACATTTGCGATGTACAGACTTACGGTCGAAGGCCTTAAAGAAGGCATGAAGTATTTGATGAAATGTAGATAGGAAGGCTTGTATATGCATAAAGTAATGATCGTCGATGACAATATGACAAACCTCATCATGGCCAAAAAGGCTTTGGAGGATCTGTATGAGATCATACCTGTTTCATCGGGTAAGATAGCGCTCGAGTTTCTTAATGAGATGCCCGAGCCGCCGGATGTTGTGCTCCTTGATGTTGATATGCCTGATATCAACGGCTTTTATGTAATATCACAGATGAAAAATGTCGAGAAGCTGGCAAAGATACCCGTTGTTTTCCTTACGGCCCAGGAGGATATCACAACCGAGATCGAGGGATACTCACTCGGGGCGTCAGATTATATCAGAAAGCCTTTTACAGCGACACTTTTGCGAAAGCGTGTGGATATACATATCAGGTTTGTGGAAGAACAGAAGCGCAGCGAAAAAGTGAATGCTCAGCTTCAAAAGGTATTGTCCGAGAAGATACATAATATCGTCGAACTTGAATATGCGATCGTTGAGATGTTCACGTCTCTTATGTCCAACAGATCATTTCTGATATCAGAGCACTGCATAAGAGTGGAAAAATACATGTCCGTTTTTCTGGATGCCCTTATCGAATCGCGTCAGTTCTCGCTTGAAGAGACTGATGCACAGATACTCAAGTTCGCATCCAAGATCCATGATGTAGGTAAGATCTGCCTTACGGACAGATGTCTTGCCGATATGGGAGACCTCAGCATTCAGGAAAAAGAGTTCAACCACCTCCATACCGTGCTTGGTGCGGAAGCGATCAAGAAGGTCATGGGTGTTGTTTCGGATAACCAGTTCCTTAAGTATTCATACAACATGTGCAGATTCCATCATGAAAGATGGGATGGAAAAGGTTATCCCGACAAGATGATGACGACCAATATACCGCTTGAAGCAAGGATACTTGCGATAGTTAACAGCTATGATAATTTCAGGACAACAAATGACGGAGCCGATCCGCTGACCCACAATGAGGCGATCAACCGTATCAGGCTTTGGAGCGGAACTCATTTCGATCCTGAACTCGTTGATGCGTTTTTAAACATTGAAAGTAAGATCGGAGCAGTCCGCTTCGACAATCAGTCATGACAGAATTCATCAGATCGTTATACAATAAAGAGAATGATGAGGAATTGTACGTCTTCAATGTGACACATACTATTTGCGTGATCGGTATGATGCTGGTGTGTGTCATTGTGAAGTTTTTTTTCGATAATCCTAAAGCCATATATCTTTCATTTGCCATATGTGTCCTTTTTCTGCTCACTATGGCCGAGGCGAACAGGACCCGAAATCTTAAGCCCTGTATCATATTCATGTCGCTGGTGTTCAATTTTATCTACATGCCTGAAATGTATCATCTTTTCAACCGGAGTATTTCCGTTATGCCGGTATATTTTCTGTTCGGGCTGATGTATTCCGTTATTCTGCTTGATGCCAAGACAGCTATTGTGCTCGGAAGTATCGAGACTGCATTTTACAGCGTTATGCTTTTCATATTTAACAAATCAATGCCTACAGGTCTTGATCAGGCGGCCCCCAAAGATATCTATATGTCATATATGGCTGCGATAGTGTCGATATTTATTGTCGGACTTTGTGCCGGTTTTACCGTAAGATTCAGGTTCATGTTCCATCAACGGGCAAATGAAGAAGCAGAGATACTGAAGGCGGAAGCCATGGATGCCTATATAGCTAAGGATATGTTCCTGATAAACATGTCACATGAGATACGTACCCCGATGAACGCTATAGTCGGAACCGTTGATCTTCTCCTTGACCAGGAAGTATCGGAACACGTTTCCGACAGTATATACAATATCCTTAATTCCTGTAACGCCCTGTTGTCGCTTACGGATGAACTCATGGATCTCTCCAAATCGGAAAACGGAGAGGTGCAGTTGTATGTGGCTACATATGATCTGTCTGATCTTCTTATGGAGGTCATAAACATGATGACCGTACGACTAACGGAGAGTAATCTGGATTTCTTCGTCAACATCAATAACAACATCCCCAGATTCCTGTACGGAGATGTCTCCAAACTCAGACAGCTGTTTGTCAATATCCTCAACAATGCGGTCAAATACACTCCTTCAGGTAAGATCATAATGCGTGTTGATCATAAGCCGATAGATACAGACACTATCGAATTGATAGTTGATATCGAAGATACCGGTATCGGTATCAGGAAGGAAGACATGAAGGACCTGTTCGTCCGAAACGAGTTTGAATCATCGGAACTTGAAAATGAGAATGTTGAAGGATCCGGACTCGGACTTGCGATATGCGCAGAGATCGTAAATGAGATGAACGGCGAGATAACTGTACAGAGTGAATACCGCAGCGGATCCGTGTTTACTTTCAAAGTACCGCAAAGGTTCACTTCAATGGATACGGTGGCTTATATACCGGATCCGGATACGTTCAGGATACTTGTATTTGAAAAAGACGGCGATCATGCACAGCATATCAAAAGGATACTCGATTCGTTCTGTATAAGCGCGGATTTTGCATGGACCAGACAGGACCTGGAGCGCCTTATAAACGTCAATAAGTATACTCACATCTTTATATCCAACGAAAGATATGAGGAGTGTGAGACGGTACTTGCGAACCGACTGATAGAAAGCAATATCGTGGCCTTTCTTGATATTGATGATAACGTTCATGTTCAGAAGGCCACAACGGTATTGACCAGACCGATACATGCTCTTAATGTTGCGGCACTTCTTAAGAATGAGACCAACTCATACGTAAGAGAGATAACGAGAAAGGGCGGATTCGAATGCCCGAATGCAACAATACTCGTTGTTGATGATAACTTCACGAACCTGAACGTGGCAAGTGCGATCCTTTCCAAATACGGTGCTAACGTTATCACCGCATTATCCGGAAAAGACTGCCTGAGGCTTCTTCGGGATCACGATGTTGACATGATATTCCTTGATTATATGATGCCGGAAATGAACGGTATCGATACGCTTGAACATATCAGAAAGTTACCCGGGTCAAGATATACCTCCATGCCGATCATTGCGCTTACCGCCAATGTTGTAAGCGGCGCCAGGGAAATGTTTCTTGAAGCGGGCTTTGATGATTTTATGGCTAAACCCATTTCCATAGATAAGATGGAAAAGGTTCTCAGAAAGTATCTTCGCAGGGATCTTATCACGGCCAAGAATCCCATGAAAGAGAATCAATAATGAAAAATGTACTGAAAAAGATCAAAAACTTCATAGGATTTCTTCGAAGTGATGAAGTGACCATTGATGCAAAGGGACTGTATCTTGTAATAATTTACAGTATCATCATCAATATCGGATATACGATCGGATTCATCATAAGTCCCGTTGATTCACCGGCATGTTTTTACATTGCCGTGGCAGCGATCGTTTTCTTTTTGCTCGTTCTTCACCTTGTCAACAGATTCGATGAGATCGGGTTCTTTAAGTATGTTGTTGTAATAGCGATCAATTTCATCATGTTTCCGGTCAATTATTTCCTGACAGGAAATCTTTTGAACGGATCTATACTGTTCATGCCGATTGGTATTGTTTTCACGTTTTTCCTTATCAAGGAAAAATGGTCATTTCTCATTTTTGCGGGCGAGATACTGTGGTACGGCTTCATACTTATACTTCCGATGCTTGATTTTGAAAAGTTCAGCAGGTACGGAAAGAACTTTAATAGTACGTTCAGTATCCCGATGGGTTTTGTTTCGACTGCTTTTGCTCCGATATTCATATTCGTCTATCAGACGGTCAATTATGAAAGGACCAAACAGAAGCTCAATGAATCAAGGCATATAATCGAAACGGCAAGATTCAACAAAAGCCGTTTTCTGGCCAATGTTACTCATGAGATCAGAACGCCGATGAATGCCATAATCGGTATGAATGAACTGATACTTCGGGAGGAACTCGATCCCGAGTCAAGAGAACTTGCAGAGAACATCAAGGCATCTTCCAATCAGCTTCTTAAGATCATCAACAACGTTCTTGAATTCTCAAAGCTTGATTCCAACAGGATGGAGCTGTATCCGACCAAGTACGACTTCAGGACTCTCATGACTGAGATCATAGAGGCCGTATCAAATGAATATGCTTCGGAGAATACCGAATTCTTTGCAAGGATAGATCCGGGCATCCCGAGGACGCTGTTCGGAGATAATATAAGGATAAAGCAGATCTTCATGTATCTGCTGTTCTCTACCGTACATATGCTTCCACACAGCCGTATGTCCATGGATGTAAAGGGTGAAGTCGATATAGGCACCAATACCGTGCTTCTTTCCTGTACTATCGCAGAGTCCGGGTTCGGTCTTTCCGAAGTCGAGATAGAGGCGATGCTGTCTGCATATACGAAATACGACAGCAGACAAAAGAGCGATTACAAGGGAATGGGATTGGAGCTCTCGATATGTAAGGAGATACTTGAACTGATGGGCGGCAGTCTTTCGATCAAGTCGGTCGAAGGCGTCGGAATGAGTGTTAATTTCGAACTGATCAATTACATCATCGAGGATACCCCGCTCGTTCGTATCAATACGACAAACGATTACAGTATACTGATCTACACCAAGGATACGGAAGATCAGGATGTGTGGGTGGATATACTCGGACAGTTTCAGCTGTATCCGAACTTTGTCACCGGTCCCAATGCTTTCAGGCAGGCGATCGAAAACAGGAGATACACGCATATCTTCATAGATGATATGTTCTATCCGATGCTAAAGGATACGATCAGGTCGGCCCAGATAAATGATGAAGTATATGTGCTCACTGAAGCCGGAAGCATATTCAGTGACTTTGATAACTGTAAGATACTCCGCAGACCGATGACCTGTCTGTGTGTAGCCGATGCTCTCAACAATGTATGGAAATCATCTGATTATAAAGTTGCACAAAAGAGGGAAGCGGTAACATATCCTGAAGGAAAGATAATAATAGTCGATGATTCTATCGTTAATCTTAAAGTACTTGAAGGAATGCTTCAAACATTTGCCGTAAACGTCACAAAATGTAAGAGCGGCGCAGAGGCTCTGGCGGTTCTTGAGAAGGAAGAATTCGATCTTATAATACTTGATCAGAGAATGCCTGAAATGGATGGTATAGAACTGCTGCATCTTATCAGGAAGCTTGATAATGCAAATGCGATCGTTCCGATTCTGTGCGCAACAGCGGATTTCGGACCGGAAGTATCCAGGATGCTCCTTAATGAAGGATTCCAGGATTACCTCGCAAAACCCGTCAGAAGGTTTTATCTTGAGAGAATGCTCAGAAAATACATGCCGTCCGAACTGGCAGTCAGCATTTTAGTTGACGATATACCGGAAAGCAAAGAAAAGACGGAAGATACGACCGGCAAAAAAGATAAAGCGCCCGCAAAAGATCCGAAGGATATTGATTTTGATAGGGGCCTTGCGAACCTGGGCGGACAAATGGAAGCTTTTGCATCTGTTGTCAATGCATATTACAATGAAGGCCTGAATAAGCTTGAGAGGGTGCCAAGGCTTCTTGAGGACAAGATGATGGATAACTATATCGTTGAGGTTCATGCGCTTAAATCAAGCAGTGCTGCAATAGGAGCCGATGCCATCTCGACGATGTTCCGTGAACTTGAATTTGCAGGGAAAGCCGCAAATTTCGAGTTTATTGAAAGTCATTCGGATAAGGTATTTGAAATATTCCGCGAGGTTCTCGATGTTGTAAAGGATTATCTTACTCAAAAGGGAATGCTTGAGGCGGCAGCCGATGAATCCGAACCCGAAGGTGAGGTTGTTGCTCTTGATCCCGCTATCATTGATGAACTTATAGACCATCTTGCCAAATTCAACATAAAGGCTACGGAAGAAAAGATAGGCGAATGCTGCAGCATCAATTACGGACAGGATATCAACCGTGCGCTGCGGGAGATCAAGAGCCAACTGGATGTATTTGATTATCATAAGGCAAAGGAACTGTTAACCGTTCTCAAAAGTAAGGAGGAGAAATGAATCCCGTATATGAGAAACTAAACAATTGCTATGAAAGTGTCAGAAAGAAGATATCTTTTGAGCCTAAAGTTGCTCTGGTACTCGGCTCGGGGCTTGGAAAGTTTGCTGAGGAGATCGAAGTCGTGGACAGGATATCATACAGCGATATAGAAGGGTTCCCAATGTCGACCGTTCCGGGACATGCAGGTCAGTATGTATTCGGCTATGTAGACAGCGTTCCGGTCGTATGCATGCAGGGACGTGTTCACTATTATGAAGGGTATCCGATAAGCGATGTTGTACTGCCCATCAGGCTGATGGCACTTATGGGAGCAAAGTACCTGTTCCTGACAAATGCTTCGGGCGGGATCAATCGTGATTTCAAAGCGGGTGATTTTATGCTCATAACCGATCATATATCAATCTTTGCACCAAACCCTCTCATAGGTCCCAATATTGATGAGCTCGGTACGAGATTCCCCGATATGTCTGCCGTTTACAATCCCATCCTTCAGGACATAATCCTGTCGGTTGCTGATGATTTCGGGATCGAAATGCAGAAGGGTGTTTACGTTCAGCTGACCGGACCGTCCTTTGAAAGCCCTTCGGAGATCAGGATGCTTGCCAAGCTGGGGGCTGATGCAGTCGGCATGAGTACGGTCGTGGAAGCGATCGCCGCCAATCATATGGGAATGAAGATCTGTGCGATATCATGCGTATGTAATCTCGCAGCGGGAATATCAGAGACGCCGCTTTCACATGATGAGGTTCAGGAGGCAGGTGCAAAGGCGGCACCTTTGTTCAAACAGATAGTAAGAGAAAGCATAGTCAGGATCGGAGCTTTATGATTTTGAGAAGATCAATACTTAAATCAATAGCAGTTGCTGTTGTAATATCTTGTATTTTGGGTATGACGGGATGTAAAGGCTCCGCCTCGTATCCGGATGATAAACCGGTTGATGTGGTCCTTATCACCGATTACGGAACGATAGACGACAATTCGTTTAACCAGATGGCTTGGGAAGGCATAACGGCATATGCGGAGCAGGCCGGGATATCCTATGATTACTACAAGCCGGACGGGCCCGATAAGGACAGTATCATGGCGCAGATCAAGAGGGGAATATCCAATGGAGCGACTCTTTTCGTATGCCCGGGTAATATCCTTGAGGTCCCTGTTTATATTGCTTCCGAAAAATATGATAATGCCAGTTTTATATTGGTAGACGGGATTCCCCACAATGAGGACAACAGTGAAGAAAAGATAGGAGATAATGTATCGTCCGTAACTTTTGCGGAGGAGGAGGCGGGTTTTCTTGCCGGATATGCCGCTGTACGTGACGGATATAAGGGACTCGGATTCGCCGGAGGGATACCGGTAGACCCCGTGATAAGGTTCGGGTACGGCTTTGTTCAGGGTGCGGATTACGCAGCCATCGAGATGGGCGTGAACGTGCACATAAGGTATACTTATACGGATACATTTGAAGATGATCCGAGTGTTGAGGAAATGGCGGCGGCATGGTTTGACGACGATACCGAAGTGATCTTTGCATGCGGTGGTTCGATCGACAAATCGATAATACGTGCGGCAGAAAATCACGACGGCAAAGTCATCGGTGTGGATGTTGATGAATCGGGGTACTCCGAAACAGTCGTAACTTCCGCTATGAAAGACGTAAAAACCGCTGTTTACAACGGCGTCAGCTCATATTATGCGGGAACTTTCCCGGGCGGCCGGGAGACCAATCTCACATGTGCTACGGGAGGCATATGTCTTCCGCTTGATACATCAAGGTTCGTAAAATTCGATCGAGAGAGCTATGACACCATCTTTTCACATCTGTGCGACGGGATAATCGTGCCGTATAAAAAGACGGATGTCGCCACGTGTGAAGAACTGACGCTTATCAACACCGAAGTGACTTTCATAGAATTCGGACAGTAATGGAGAAGATATGGATCATAAAGCTTTGATAGAAGCCGCACTTGATGCAAGGAGACGTTCGTATTCACCGTATTCGGGATACAGAGTCGGAGCTGCAATACTGTGCGGTGACGGAACTATCGTTACGGGGACCAATATTGAGAACGCGTCATACGGGGCTACGGTATGTGCGGAAAGATGTGCAGTCTTTTCGGCCGTGGCATCAGGGAAAAGGGATTTTTCTGCGATAGCGATCGTTGGAGGGAGCGGAAGCGAAAATGACAGGACGGATGATTACGCTTTCCCCTGCGGAATATGTCGTCAGGTACTCAGGGAATTTGCAGATCCCGCCTCCTTTTTGGTGATAGTAGCCAAAAGCCCCGATGATCACAGGGAATATACACTTCAGCAGCTGCTGCCTGAAAGCTTCGGTCCCGACAATCTGAGTGAAAAGGAGAATAACGATGAAAACCAGGCTGTATAACGCACGCATACTTTCAATGGAGAATGACTGCGACCTCACGGAAGGCGAGATATGGATAGATGGTGACAGGATAAGTTATGCGGGACAGTCCGTTTCCGATGACGAAATCAAAAAGAAGGGCATTGCATTTGATCTTCAGAAGGACTGCAAAGGAAACGTGCTGATGCCCGGATTTAAGGATGCCCATACTCATTCGGCCATGACGGGAATGAGATCCTATGCGGATGATCTTCCGCTTTGGGAGTGGCTGTCTACCAAGATATTTCCGCTTGAAGCAAAACTGTCGGCAAATGATATGTATGAGCTTACAAGACTTGCCATCCTCGAATATCTTACAAGCGGTATCACTGCGGTATTTGATATGTATATGAATCCCGACGAGATATCAAGAGCATGTGAAGAGATGGGTATCCGTTTTGTCGGATGCTGTGATATCAACAAGTTCGGTCCGGATCTTGCCGAAGTAGAAAGAAGGTTCAAGGTTCTTAATAAAGGCAACGGTTATTCAAGTTATATGATCGGATTTCATGCCGAATACACATGCACGAAAGAACTGCTCGCATCGATAAGTGAGCTTGCCGCAAAGTACGGATCGCCTGTTTTTACTCACAATTCCGAAACAAGAAAAGAGGTCGACGAGTGCATCGAAAGATATAACATGACGCCGACACAGCTGTTTGAAAGCATGAATATGTTCCAAAACGGCGGCGGCGGATACCACTGTGTATATCTGTCGGATGAGGATATAGAGATATTCAAAAAACATGATCTGACGGTTGTTACCAATCCCGGATCGAACACAAAACTGGCAAGCGGCATAGCTCCAATATCAAGATATCTTAAGGAAGGGATCAGAGTGGCGATCGGAACCGACGGTCCTTCTTCCAATAACTGTCTTGATATGTTCCGCGAGATGTTCCTTGTGACCGGACTTGCCAAGCTTCATGATATGGATGCGGCTGCTGTAGTTCCGAAAGAGGTTCTGAAGATGGCGACCGTGAACGGAGCGCACTGTATGGGACTTACCGAATGCGATACGCTGTCTGTCGGAAAACTGGCCGATATCATCATGATCGACCTTGACCAGCCCAACATGCAGCCGATCAACAATATAGTTGATAATATCGTATATTCCGGCAGTAAGACAAACATTAAGATGACCATGGTCGGCGGACGCATACTGTACGAAAACGGAATGTTCAATGTCGGCGTTGATCCGGAAAAGATATATGAAACAGCCAATGCGATCATGGCAGGGCATAAAGGTTAAAAATGGCAAACATGATCTTTTGGATATTGTTATGGCTTCTTGTGGCCGCACTCATATCCACAAATATCATTCATAATAAAAACAGAAAAAAGGCCAGATACAGAAAACTGAGGGATTCTTTCGGAAATCCTGATCAGGAGGCAGCCGATCCTGTATTTTTCGACAGAGAATCATCGCTTCTTGAACACATGAAATTAGCGGCGCCGGATGATTTTTATCTTGACGACATAACCGTTAACGATCTTGGACTTCGTGATCTGTATATGCGGATGAACTGTGTCAGTTCATGCGGAGCCGATTATCTTCAGTACCGTTTCAAAGTACTTCCTGTATCATCTGACCGGATATCGCAGGAAATAGGCGGTTTTCTTGCGGATCCCGAAAAAGCGGCCGATGTTATGTGTAAACTGGATCATATCGGCTGTCGTTCGGATATTGACGGATTCGGTCTGATCGGTAAACTCTCCGAGACAAAAGATCCTTCACCGGCCGTGGACATATTACCGGTTCTTTTTCTCGTGGCCGCTGTCATACTTACCGGGTATTATCCGACACTCGGTATAATATCGGTCATTATAATGATAGTAGTGTGCATTGCCGGTTATTTTTCGGGAAGAAGACAGATGGATGAACATCTGAACGGACTTGCTTATTCCCTGAGACTTATCAGATGCGGTATCTCTCTTTCAGAGAATAATGAAGAACTGGAAAAATACAGACCGCTTGGAAAACTCGACATAGGAAGCGTCCTGATACCCATGAAGGACAAAAGTGTATCCGATCCGCTTTCCATCATCCTTGACTATATAAGGATGATCACGCATATAGACATAATCACGTACAAGATAAAGATACGCGGGATCAGGGAGAATCTGGAAGCGGTCAGGGATCTGTATATCGATATCGGAAGGATGGATGCTGCCGTTGCCGTTGCATCATATATGTTAAACAGAAAGCATTGCAGAGCAGGGATCATATCCGATAACCGGATAAATACCGTGCAGATCTATCATCCGCTTGTTCGTAAACCCGTATATAATGATTTTTCGGAAGACACTCCTGTCCTGATAACGGGTTCGAATGCATCCGGAAAGTCAACGTTTCTCAGAGCCATAGGTGTTAATATACTGTTTGCAAAGAGCTTCGGATATGCGTTTGCCAACAGCTTTGAGACGGGAGCGGACAAACTCTTTACGTCAATGGCTTTATCCGATGATCTTCTTGGCGAGGAAAGCTATTATGTCGTGGAGGCCAGATCCCTTAAAAGGATATGCGACAGTGCGCAGCCGGGATGTGTCTGCCTTATAGACGAAGTGCTTCGCGGCACCAATACCGTAGAACGGATAGCGGCAAGTTCCAGGATCCTGCATTTTTTGTGCAAAAAGGGTGTTCTTTGCTTTGCGGCAACACATGATCTTGAACTTACACATCTTCTTGATGATGATATGGACTGTTATTACTTTACCGAAGAGATATCCGGAGGAAACGTATCTTTTCCTTTCAGGATACAAAGCGGGAGCAGCGATAAGACAAACGCGATCAGACTGCTTGATGTGATGGGATTTGATAAGGATACCGTTGATTCGGCAAACGAACTGGTAAGAAGATACAAAAAAACCGGCATCTGGAGTGACAAATGAAAGTAACTATATATACGGACGGAAGTGCAAGAGGGAATCCGGACGGTCCCGGCGGCTACGGTGTGATACTTCAATACGTTGATCAAAAAGGTGTACTTCATGAGAGCACAAGGAGTGCCGGATACAAGAAGACGACCAATAACCGTATGGAACTCATGGGAGTGATAGTCGGGCTCGAAAGCCTGAACAGACCGTGCGATGTCGAGATAATTTCAGACAGTAAATACGTTACCGACGCTTTCAATCAGAAATGGATAGACAGTTGGATAAAAAACGGCTGGCGTAAATCCGACAAGAAGCCGGTCCTCAACACGGATCTGTGGAAACGGCTTCTTGAAGCCAAGAAAGAACATAATGTTGTATTTACCTGGGTTAAAGGACATGCGGATCATCCCGAGAACGAGAGATGCGATAAAATGGCTGTTGAGGCTGCATTGTCATCCGACCTGCTGGACGATGTGATCGAATGATGATAAAATACAATAATTCGGAGGTTATAAAATGATCGCTTTTATAAATACTTTTCTGTCTTATCTTATTCTTGTTGTAATAAGCATGGTCGTTATAGTCGTTGCCGTAATATGCGGAAAGAAGCTTCGCGAGATGAAGGATGCGAAGAATGAGGGCGCCATGAAAGCCGATGCATCGGATAAGAAGGAGCAATAATGGAACTTAAGTATAGAAGTACAAGAGGAGATAATAAAGAGTACAGCGCATCTTCTGCCATCATTTGCGGGCTCGCGGATGACGGTGGTCTGTTCGTGCCGGATCATATTCCCGCGCTTGATGTCAGCCTGTCATCTCTTGCAGGAAGAGGTTATAAGGATATAGCATATGAAGTGCTCAAGCTTTTCCTGGCAGATTATACGGAGTCTGAGCTGAAGGACTGTATCAATAAAGCTTATGACAGTAAGTTTGATACGGATGTATATGCGCCTCTTGTAAAAAAGGACGGACAGTATTTTCTCGAACTGTTTCACGGGCCGACGATAGCGTTCAAGGATATGGCATTGTCCATACTTCCGCACCTTCTGACATGTGCTCTGGCCAAGAATCATATTGATGAAAAAGTGGTCATAATGACTGCAACGAGCGGTGATACCGGAAAAGCTGCACTTGCCGCCTTTGCCGGCGTTAAAGATACCAAGATCATAGTGTATTATCCTAAGGGCGGAGTCAGTGCCATACAGGAACGCCAGATGGTGACTCAGGTCGGTGATAATACAAAGGTCGTGGGAGTGACCGGTAATTTTGATGATTGTCAGACGGGCGTCAAGAAGATGTTTAATGATGCGGCGCTCAAAGAAGAACTTGCCTCAAAAGGATATCGTTTTTCATCGGCTAATTCCATCAACATAGGACGACTTGTCCCGCAGATCGTTTATTACGTTTATTCGTACGTGAAGATGATGGAACTGGGTGAGATAGAAGAGGGACAACCGCTTAATTTCAGTGTACCCACCGGAAATTTCGGTAATATCCTTGCAGCATATTATGCAAAGCATATGGGCGTGCCGATAGGAAAGCTCGTATGCGCATCGAATATCAACAACGTGCTTTATGATTTCTTTGAGACGGGTACATATGACAGAAACAGGGAGTTTATCCTGACGTCGTCACCGTCAATGGACATTTTGATATCAAGCAATCTCGAAAGGCTGATTTACCACTGCGTCGGCAACGATCCGCAAAAGAATGCACAGCTGATGAAGGAGCTGTCCGAGACCGGGAAGTATTCGGTAGATGCATCCGCAAGGAAGCTGATGGAAGATTTTACGGGTATATATGCTACAGAAGATCAGGTGTTTGATACGATCAGAAGATATAGTGAAAAAGGATACGTGATCGATACTCACACGGCCGTTGCCGCATATGCCAATCTTGAATATAAGAAAACCGATGATACCGTTTCGGTTGTGGTATCAACCGCAAGTCCGTACAAGTTCACGGCAAACGTATTGAAAGCTATTGACAAGTCTTATGTGTCATCGGATGATTTTGAAATGGCCGAAAAGCTTTGCGAGATATCGAAAGTGCCGATCCCAGCAGCGATATCATCGCTTAAGGATGCAAAAATCCTCCACGACACGGTATGCGAAGTGGAGGATATGAAAAAGACTCTTAAAGGCTGGTTAGGACTCGCATAAGAAGAACTTAACGGTACCGAATTGGAATGTTACGGGAATGACTGTTATCGACTTGTATTGGGCAAGATCGATGGAGTAATTCCCGTTTTGTTTCGGAGCATCAAGTGAAAGTTCACATATATTGTTCTTGCTGAGCATCACAACAAACAGTCCGTTGTGAAGATTCAGAAAATCAAGTATCGCTTCGCGGGCAAGCATATCAAATGACGTGATCCCCAGGTGTGAATAGCTCTGCGCAAATGCAGTGAGCGCATCATCCCTGCCTTCAACGCACGAATAGGCAGACGGCACACCTGTTATGGCCTGCGACAGTTC